>CAYXIT010000060.1:4845-19330 GCA_964465275.1 uncultured Bacteroidales bacterium
AACAATGTTTCAGAAAAAAGGATTTAAAAAAATACTCTTGCCCATTGACTCATCTCCTGAAACAAGGCAAAAGACAAATTTTGCTATTGAAATTGCCAACAAACTGGGTACCGAGGTAAGAATACTCGGTGTTTACGACACAGGACTCAGAGACCTCAGGAAAAGAATTAAAAATTATGTACACCAGGTTAAAACTATTTTTGACCAGAAAGGAGTTAAAAGTACCATTGATTTTGCCGAAGGTAAAAAAGCCTCAGGAATCATTCTTGACTATATCGGTATTCATGATATGGATATGGTAGTTATGATGTCAGACAAGGACAGTGGTACAATGATCATAGGCAATGAAGCGCAAAGAATTATCAATCATGCTCCTGTGCCGGTAGTAAGTATACATCCGATATCTACTTCCAGCTCTAACTTTACCTTCAGCGGTACCTGATAATGTATCCCGGAAAAAAAATCAAGCCGCTGCTTATGGAAAGCAGCGGCTTTTTTAATTATAAATTCAGTGAAAAAAGGTAATTAATACCCGAAAACATCTTCAAGGGTCAGAAAGTTTACTTTTCCGTAACTTTCAAGGGTTTCAATATCCAGTTCATCCTTTTTGCCAATAACCAGTATGGCGTAATTCTGATCTTTCACGTATTCCTGCTGGAAATTCTGAATATCATCAAAAGAAAGTTGCGGCACCTCATTATATATAACTTCTCTGATATCATAATCACGACCCATTCGGCGGGCAGATTCATAGTTCATAAGAATTCCCGAACGTGTAATTCTTTCGGTATTGATTCTTTCAATGATGGATTCCCGCGCAGCCATAAAAGCCGATTCCGAAAGGGGCATATCGTTGAGCAGGTTGTTCATGCCATCCATTGCTTCCCTTAGTTTGTCGTTCTGTGTTCCGATGAACGAATAAATGTAATGGCTCCGGTCGGGGCGCGATGGAGTTGTGTATATTGCAAAGGCACTATATGCCAGACCTTTGGCTTCGCGCAATTCCTGAAAAACAATGGCCGACATTCCTGAACCAAAATAGGAGTTAAACAGGCTGATGGTAGGTGTCATATCCTGGTTAAACTCTGATGTTTTGGCAAGCATCATAAGATCGACCTGGGTCATGTCAAAATCCATAACAAATACTTCGGTCTGGTCTCTTTCCACTTCAGTAAACTGAATTTCATCAGGAATTGGTAAAAAAGTATCAGGTACCCTGTGATACTTTTCAAGCAGGCTAACCAGTTCTTCGGGCTTGTGTGTACCGTAATACAAAATGCGGTGTTCATAATTACTCAGGCCATGGATTCTTTCAATAAGTTCCTGGCTGGTAACAGCCATAAGTTCATCTTCCGATAATGCATTTTTCAACGGAGATCTATCGCCATACATGGCATAATCAAACATGGCCGTGCGAAGTATGTAATTTTTATTGAGTTTATTATTTTCCCTTGATCTGAGAATATCGCGTTTTAGGTTTTCCAGCGCCTCATCATTGGGTTGTGCGTCGGCCAAAAGCTCTTCGAAGAGTTTCAGGCCTTCTTCCATGTTTTCACTTAATCCCGAAAGGAACACCGATACCTGTTCATTTGAGGAGAATACATTAAAACTGGTTCCGGTGCGGAAGAATTGTTGTTTGATCTCTTCCGGCGAGTACTTTGAAGTTCCCAGGTATTCAAGGTAACTGATTGCAAGGCCGAGTTTCCTGTCGTGGAAGTTGCCCATATCAAACCGGTAATACAGCGAGAAAGTTTCATTTTCGGTATTTTCGTAATAATATAAGGGAATGCGCTCATTTACTTCAACCCTTTGAATATCCTGCTCATAATTTAAAAATACAGGCTCTATATTCTGAAAAGGCATTCCGCTGATCATGGTATAAAAATCACTCTGATGATCACGGTTCAATACCACGGGTGTAATCTGGGGTTTATTAACTTTAATGATGCTGTCATCGGTGCCTTTTCTTTTGTATACTACCGCATAATTATCCTTCAGGTGTTCGTTGGCAAAAGCTACAATATCATCTTTTGTGATTTTATCCCAGCGATTGAAACGACTTACATGGTCTTCCCACTCCATATTGCGGGTAAATGCATTTACAATGGCACTGGTTCTACCTCGATTGCTTTGCATCATCCGTATTTCTCCCAGCTTCATATCGTTAACCACTGCTTCGACCAGCCAATCGGGGAATTCTCCTTTTTTAAGTTTTTCCACTTCGGCCAGAAGGATATCTCTCACTTCGTCAAGCTCCTGCCCGGTTTTCGGGGAAGCCGTCATTTGCAGGGTTGAGTAGTCTTCTTTGGTGTATAAGCCTGCGCCTGCCCTGAGGACTTTCTGTGCCTGGTTCACATTCAGGTCAATAAGTCCTGCAGTGCCATTTGAGAGTATTCTTGCCATCAAAGTAGCCACATCAGCTTCATGGGTATGCACACCCGGCAAACGCCAGCCCAGCCTGATGTTTTCGGCACTGGGGCCAAATACATCTGCTTCGATTGGCTGGGTGATCTCCTGTTCGGGGCCAAAAGAAAACTCCGGTACCGGAGAAGGTTCAAAGTCTCCGAAATGCTCATCAATAAGGCGGATCACGTAGTCAGGGTCAAAGTCGCCGGATAATACTATGGCCATATTATTGGGTACGTAATAGGTATTGTAGAAATTCCTGATTGTACGTATCGACGGGTTTTTCAGGTGCTCCTGCAAGCCCAGGGTAGTTTGTGTTCCGTAGGTATGATGGGGATAAAGCAATTCAAAAAACTTGTCAAATACCTTGCGGCCGTCATTATCGAGGCTCATGTTTTTTTCCTCGTAAACTGTTTCAAGCTCGGTGTGGAAAAGCCTGAAAACAGGGTTACGGAACCTTTCGGCCTCAATTTTTATCCAGCGTTCAAGTTGATTTGATGGAATGTCATTGATATATACGGTTTGTTCAACACTCGTATAGGCATTGGTTCCACTTGCGCCGATTACCGACAGCATACGATCATATTCATTGGGGATAGCATATTTGGATGCTTCGTATGACAAACTGTCGATGATCCTGTAAACGGAAGCTCTTTCTGCATCATCCTCAAGCATGCGGTGAACTTCATAAAGGCTGTCAATCTTGTTCAGGTAGTAACTCTCTTTTTCAAAATCGAGTGATCCGTAACGATCGGTTCCTTTGAACATCAGATGTTCAAGGTAATGAGCCAGTCCTGTATTATCGGCTGGATCATGCTTGCTTCCTGCTTTAATGGGGATTGAAGTATATACTCTTGGCTCATTTTCATAAACCGTAAGAAACACTGTAAGCCCGTTTTCAAGGGTATAAATCCGGGTATTCATTGGGTCGTCGGGAATAGTCCGGTAAGAATACTCATCTGCAAAAACTGTAGCAGGCAAAATCATGCAAAGGCTCAGCAACATAAGTACTGCTAAACCTGAAAATTTTAAGTTTTTCATATGTTTAATGAATTTTGAAAGAAACATTTAGGGTGATTGAAATTTCTGCGTAAAGATAAACCTACAGATCAACCGCGAAGGAACAAAAATCTTATTTAACACTTATTAACGAGAATATATTGAATTATTCAGAATGTATTGTTTGTTGACATTCATACCAGAAGATAACCTGTAACAGCTCTTTAATGGATAACCCTAAATCCTTCATGATAATTTATTAGTTTTGTTAAAGAACGAATATAACAATGGAAACAGAAACACTTCAAAGCAGAATATTTAATATTGAAACCGAAGAACAGTTCAACCAAACTGCTTTGGAAGTTTTTCGTTTCCAGTATGCCCGGAATACTGTTTACCGTCAGTTTTGTGATGCTTTGTATATGAATGAGCATACCATATCTCATTATTCAGAAATTCCATTTTTGCCTGTTGAATTATTTAAAACCCATAAAATAATCTGTTTTACAGAAGACCCTGAATTGGTTTTCACCAGCAGCGGCACCACCGGAATGCAAAACAGCCGGCATTTTATTAAAGATACAGGAATATATGAGCAAAGCTTTTTACAAACTTTTGAAATGTTTTACGGCAAACCCGATGATTATCATATTCTGGCACTCCTTCCGGGATATCTTGAAAGGGAGGGTTCTTCGCTTATATACATGGTAAATGAGCTTATTAAACGAAGCAAGAGCAATCACAGCGGGTTTTATCTCAATGAGCATGACCGGTTAAGTGAAAAAATTGATACTTTGAAAACAGATCATCGTAAGGTCTTGTTGCTGGGCGTGAGCTTTGCACTTCTTGATCTGGCAGGAAGCTGCAATATTGAACATCATCGTTTGATGGTTATGGAAACGGGCGGCATGAAGGGAAGAAAGAAAGAGCTTATCAGGGAAGAGTTGCATGATATTTTAAAGAATGCCTTTAATGTTAAAAATATCCACTCGGAATACGGGATGACCGAATTACTTTCACAGGCATACTCAACCGGGGATGGTGTTTTTTCAACTCCGCCCTGGATGAAGATCATTATCCGCGATATGAATGATCCTTTTGCCATGCAGCCCGACGGCCGCACGGGTGGCATCTCTGTAATTGATCTGGCAAATCTTTTTTCCTGTGCCTTTATTGCCACACAAGATTTGGGGCAGCAGGTTTCATCAAATCAATTTCATGTTTTGGGGCGTTTTGATAATAGTGATATCAGGGGTTGTAACCTGTTGGTAAGTGATTAAAAAAACCTTTTTTATTGCCAGATTATCTTAAAAGGAAAAGCTACCGTTGTTGACATAATTTTTTTGAATTTTCCATCAAAAAAATTACAAATACCCAATGTGTTTATATTTTTCGTTATTTTTGAGATCGCTGCAAAAAAGATGCTACCGAAGTGAAAAAATCTATACAAAGCATAAAATCTTACAGTACTTTCTTAATAAGTGCTATAGCCTTGCCGGTTTTATTGCTTGCGTTAGTATCCTGCAGCGATCAGCAAACCAACAGTAAAAAAGCAGTTGAGGGAATTTTAGATGCCCGTTCACATTTCAGCGAAAGCAGGAAAACTCTTTTTCTGGATGGTGAATGGGAGTTTTATCCGCATCAGTTGCTCAATCCAACTGAGATTGGGAATCTTGAACCTGATACTTTTATCAAAGTGCCAGGATTGTGGTCGCGCCTGAAAAAGCAGGATAAATATCATGACCTGCAATACGGCACTTATCGCCTGCGTATTGTAAACCATGGTTTGCCGAAGGTTTTCAGCGTTCGCAACAATGAGATAAAAAGTTCTTTTCTTTTGTTTCTCAATGGAGAAGAGATCATGTCGAACGGAAGCGTTGCTGAAGAAAAAGACCTGGCAGTACCGCGTTTTCGACCCGAGATCAGGAGTGTTTTCAACGAAAAAGATACCATAGAATTTGTTTTACAGATTTCTGATCATCACCATATCAAAGGAGGTATTGACGAAACTCTTCAGATTGGACTTGAATGCACACTTCAAAGGAATCAGCTTTTTACCATAGGAATGAGTTTTCTGCTGATCGGTAGTTTGCTTATTATGGCATTCTATCATCTCGGGATGTTTTTTGTGTACCGGAAAGAACCGTCAACCCTGTTTTTTGGCCTTTTCGTTTTGCTTATGTCACTCAGAGTATTTGTCACCGGTGAAGAACCGCTACTATTATTAATTCCGGAACTTTCATGGACAGTGATGTACAAATTAGAATATGGTTCAATATTTATCGCACCGGCCTTTTTTATCCTGTTTTTCAAATCCTTGTTTTCGGATGAAGTTCATACTATAATTACCAGAATTTATGTAGGGATAGCCATAGCATTAACCTTAGCTGTAATAATTCTGCCGGTAAACATTTTCCTGCATATTTTACCCATATATACTGTTTTTCTTACCGTTATCAGTGTAAATGTACTTTTCTGGCTGTGGAGAGCATGGCTGAACAAAAAAGAAGGTGCAATAACATTTTTTATCGGTACGTCTTTGCTCTTTCTTACCCTGATTCATGATTTTGTTTTTGTTAGCGGCAACATACGCGGAGCAGACTGGTTTCCTGTAGGGCTGTTCCTGTTTGTTATGGCACAGGCTTTTGTTTTATCATTAAGATTTTCCGGTCTGAGCCGAAGTAATAAGCAATTGCTTAAGGAACTTGATTTTCAGAATAAAAACCTTGAATCAATTGTAGAAGAACGAACCAGGGAACTGGTTAACCAGAAAACTCTGTTAATTGAAGCCAACCAGGAGTTGCAGGACCAAAAGGAAAGTATGCTTGCTCAGAGTGAGATGATGGAAGATATCAATGATCTTCTTGAAAAGGAGAAGGAAAAAACGGATAAACTGTTGCTGAATGTTTTACCCGAGAATATTGCTGAAGAGCTTAAGCTTTACGGACGGTCCTTAACCCACAGCTATCCTATGGTGAGTGTTATGTTTGTTGATTTTGTCGGTTTTTCTGAGGTTGCCGAGAAGATTGACCCCGGTTTGCTGCTTCAGGATCTGCATTATTATTTTGCCAATTTCGATGATGTGATCAAAAAATACAACCTGGAAAAGATCAAAACAATTGGCGATGCGTATATGTGTGCCGGCGGATTACATGAAAACGCCGGCGAAAACCATGTGGCAGCTACTGTAATGGCAGCGCTTGAAATTCGCGATTTTATAGAAGCCAATAAAGAAGACCGTTTATTTGCAGGTGAGAAAGGTCTGGATTGCCGCATTGGTATAAATACCGGCCCGGTGGTGGCAGGGGTTGTAGGGAATATAAAATTTGCTTTTGATATCTGGGGACCTACCGTAAACATTGCAAAACGAATGGAAGGTTCCTGCGAACCGGGTAAGGTAAATATTTCAGAATACACCCATAATTATATTCATCAACGATTCCTTTGTGTGTCACGTGGTTATATAACTATCAAACACCGTAAAACCATGCAAATGTTTTATGTGGAAGGAGTTTATAAACCCAAAGAATAAAAACTGATTTGTAACATTTCCGGTTAAGATCACATAACCAATAGCCAGAAGCCATTGGCAATGATAAGAATTCCCCCTGTCAGTTCCAGTTTCCAGCCTGTTTTTTCACTGAACTGATTTCCGAACAACAACCCGCTGAACGACACCAGCAAAATTACAAATGCCAGAATAAGTGAGAAGCGCATGGTGCGCACATCAAGGAAATACAGAGCAACACCCATAAAGAGTATATTCATGCCCAAAGCCAATGCCAGTGCAAAAATTACGGGTACTTCATTGATGTTAAAAATTTTCTTATGAGCCTTTTTATACCATCCGTGAAAAACCATGCGAAAACCAATAATGGCAAGAAAAAAGAATGCAACAGCATTGGCAGTGTATGCCACCCGTCCTTCAACCAATGATGCAATATAATAACCGGCCCAAAGCAACAAAAATGATGAAATGGCAAAGATCAGGGCAGCTTTCATTGGTGTTCCGCGCTTCACGGTGCCTTCACCGGCTCCGTTGCTTGTGCAAACCGAAAAATGCACCATTGACAGCAAAAGTGGCAACACAAAATAAAATATTGCATTAAATATCGACATTGTTAGTTTTTTATGGTTGTTTCGGTAATGTTTACCAGGCCGAGAATCTTTTCAAGTCCATGCAGATCAGTTTCATCAAAAGAGTTAAGATCTTTACTGTCCACATCCAGAACTCCGATTATTTTCCCTTCAGTATTTCGCAGGGGAACAACAATTTCGCTGTTTGAACGGCTGTCGCAGGCAATATGCCCGGGGAATTCATGCACATTGGGCACAACCAGCGCTTTTTGCTCATTGACGGACGCCCAGCAAACGCCTGTATCTTTTGCAAGGAGCTGGCAGGCAACAGGCCCCTGGTAGGGCCCGGCAATCAGTTCTCCGTCATCCAGAAAATAAAAGCCTGTCCAGAAAAAATAATCCATCTTATGGTGTAATACTGCAACAACTGTGGCGAGTTTCGATAAGGTGTTTCCGGGCTTTTCCAGCAAACCTTTCAGTTGATCATACATACGCTGGTAGCGCCCTGCTTTTTGTTTGGGGTTCATAATTTTATTTTTAGTCAGGTTATAGTCAGGGCGCGACTCAAAGTCGCACCCTGACTGACTCTCTTTATTTTCAACAATCAAACTGATAAACTTGTTTGCTCAGGCTCTTTCCAGTTCAACGGTAAAATGCCGCATGATGGGGGCTTCTGAAACGATCTTGAAGCCCCTGGTAATGCTTTCACGTCTTTCCCATATATTGGCCAGGCCTGCCGCAATGTAATCCATGTGGTTGTTGGTGTATACCCTGCGTGGTATAGCCAGGCGAAGCAGCTCCAGCTTCGGATAACGATTTTCTCTTGTAAGCGGATTGCGGTCGGCGAGCAAAGTGCCGATCTCCACGCCCCTTACACCGGCTTCAATATACAACTCAATGGCAAGTGTTTGTGCCTGGTATTCTTCTTTGGGAACATTGGGTAAAAACTTTTTGGCATCCACAAAAACGGCATGTCCGCCGGTAGGCTCCTGGATGGGAATACCGTAACTTCTGAGTTTATCACCCAGGTAAGCTACCTGTCCGATACGGGCTTCCAGGTAATCGAATTCGGTACCTTCCATGAGTCCCTGCGCAAGAGCCCCCAGATCGCGTCCGGCAAGACCACCGTAGGTAAGGTATCCTTCATACATAATATTAAAAACACTGGCTTTATCAAAAATGGCTTTATCGCGCAGGGCAATAAAACCACCGATGTTAACGATGGCGTCTTTTTTACTGCTCATGGTAGCGCCATCCACATAAGAAAACATCTCTTTCACAATTTCCCGGATGGTTTTGTTTTCAAATCCCTTTTCGCGGGTTTTTATGAAATATGCATTTTCTGCAAACCGTGCTGCATCAAAAACGCACATGATCCCATACTTTTTGCAAAGCGCCGATACATCGCGGATGTTTTCCATACTAACCGGTTGTCCGCCTGAAGTATTGCAGGTAACCGTGATAATGCACAGCGGAATTCTTTCTGCCGGATACTTTTTAAATACGCCTTCCAGCTTTTCCAGATCAATGTTTCCCTTGAAAGGATGAAATTCAGATGTGTTAGAAGCTTCATCAATTGTACAGTCAACAGCCCTTGCTTTACGGTATTCGATATGACCTTTTGTGGTGTCAAAGTGTGAATTGCCTGGCACAACATCCTTTTCTTTTATCAGGGCCGAAAATAATACATTCTCAGCTGCACGTCCCTGGTGAGTGGGTAGAAAGTAGGGCATACCCAGCAAATCATTGATGGTTTTTTTCAGTTTGTGAAACGACAAGGAGCCCGCATAGCTTTCATCGCCCAGCATGATCTCCGACCATTGATACTGGCTCATGGCACCTGTTCCTGAATCGGTAAGCAGGTCAACAAAAACCCGGTCACTGCGCAGGTTGAAAAGATTATACTTTGCTTCTTTGATCCATTCTTCGCGTTCTTCGCGGCTGCTTCGGCAGAGGGGTTCTACTACCTTTATTTTATAGGGCTCTGCATAGGGTAATTCCATAGCAAAATAGTGTTTAGATTTAGAATTAGGGTGAATAGGAAAAAAGGGATTGTTTGCCCGGTATGCTCACGGGCAAAGAAAGTCAAAATCAGTAGGTATCGCGGCGTTTAATATTGCGATACAGGTATTTGGGGATATTTGTATAAAAAGAGTTCACTATGATAAAATCTGTTTGTCTTCCACCGCAAATGTATAAAAAAAGATTTATTTGCCCGAGGGAATCTTTTTGAAGTGGGTAGAGAAGGGAAAATGGGCGGGTGCAGCCCGCCCCTTACTCTTCCCTCAAAAGCCCGCACCTGTCATTCCGCCGCGCAGCAAGGAATCCACATGAAGTAAACTGTGCCGGTATTTTGAAAGCGGGCGAAGCAAGGAAACTGTTTGAAGTGGGCAGTGAAGTTCTTTTTTAAAGGGCGGTGGAAGTAGCCGTCAGGTCCCTTGCTTTGCGGCGGGAAGGAATCCATTTGAATTGTGCAGTGAAGACCTTATTTAAAAACTGCAGTGGTAGCAGCCAGTGTGTCCCTTTCTTCGCTACCGCAGGAGCATCAAGCAATGCAGTGCTGGTAGCCGGCAGATCCCTTCCCACAGCACCGCAAGGAATCTGTCTGAAGTATACAGCGAAGACTTTTTTTATAAACGGCAGTGGTAGTAGCTGGTGGATCCCTTTCTTCCCTGCCGCTGGTGTCTCAAGCAATGCAGTGCTAGTAGCTGGCAGATCCCTTCCCGCAGCACCGCAAGGGATCTGTCTGAAGTATACAGCGAAGACTTTTTTTATAAACGGCAGTGCTAGTAGCTGGCAGATCCCTTGCTTCGCTGCCGCAGGAGCATCAAGCAATGCAGTGCTAGTAGCTGGCAGATCCCTTGCTTCGCTGCGGGATGACAGGCGTGCCCGGGCGAGGGGGGGAGGAATCAGGATGGCGGGCGCAGCCCGCCATCCTGATTCTAAAATAAAATAATCTGCAAAATGCTTAACTTTAAACAGGAAGAGTATTATTGAAACATTAATATGAAAAATCATCGTTATTTTGTTTATATCCTTACCAATAAAAATAAAACGGTGCTGTATGTAGGTTTGACGAATAATCTGGAGAGAAGACTTCATGAACATATCACCGGCAAGTTTAAGGGTTTTACAAGTAGATATAATTGTCATCATCTGATTTATTTTGAAGAGTTTGATAATGTCAGCAGTGCTATATCCAGGGAGAAATATATTAAAGACTGGTCCCGGAAAAAGAAGCATTCATTAATTAATTCAGTTAACCCAGAGTGGCAGTTTTTAAATGATGGCAGCAGAATTACAAAAGGTCCTTCAAGCAGACCAAACTAAGCATAAGATAGAAAAATAAGGAGCGGGCGAAGCAAGGAATCTACCTGAAGTAAACTGTGCCAGTATTTTGAAAGCGGGCGCAGGAAGGAATCCGTTCGAAGTGGGCAGTGAAGTTCTTTTTTAAAGGGCGGTGGAAGTAGCCGTCAGGTTCCTTGCTTTGGGGCGGGAAGGAATCCGTTCGAAGTGGGCAGTGAAGTTCTTTTTTAAAAGAGCGGTGGAAGTAACCGGCAGGTCCCTTGCTTCGCGGCGGGAAGGAATCTTTTTGAAGTATTAATTCTATTATAATTTGATAGCGTTATACCAAACATTCCCTATCTTTATACTCATTATACTCAAAAAAAATGCTATGTTTTCAGCAGTAATTACCGGAGGTACCCAGGGTATAGGTAAAGCCATAAGCCTGAAACTGATCAGGGAAGGGGTGTTTGTTTTTATCCTGGACAATGATAAGGAAGCCATCAGAGATTTTGAAGGGGAAGTTCCCGAAAGAAACATGTTCAAGGCCATAGAATGCGATGTAGGGCAAAAGCATTTGCTTCACCGAACCCTTGAAAGCATCCTGAAACAAAAGCCTGCCTGCAAATACCTTGTTAACAATGCCGCTATTTCTGAGTTTAAGCATCTGACTGATCTGGAACCCGCTGAATGGGACCGTGTGCTGGCAGTAAACCTTACATCTTATTTTCTCACATCAAAATATATGGCCGGCAGTCTCAGGGCATCCAACGGATCCATTGTTAACCTTTGCAGTACGCGGGCTTTTATGTCGGAGCCCAATACAGAGGCATACTCGGCCAGTAAGGGTGGAGTTTTCTCTCTCACCCATGCGCTTGCTATGAGCCTGCAACCCGATGTACGCGTAAACTCTATTAGTCCCGGCTGGATTGATGTTACTTCCTGGAAGAAAAAGAGTCAGCGAAAAACTCCTGTCTGGGCTGAGAAGCACCATCTGCAGCACCCCGTTGGCCGGATAGGGAAACCCGAAGATGTTGCCGAACTTTGCTGGTATCTGCTATCCGATAAATCAGCCTTTATCACCGGCCAGAATTTTACCGTAGATGGAGGCATGACCCGGAAGATGATTTATGAGGAGGAATAAAAAAAGGCTGCCCGACGTCTCAGGCAGCCCGGTTTTATCTATGTGCAAGACACAAATAAACCATTTACAGTACAAGTATACGAAAAAAACAGCAATCAGTTGCATGACAATGCCTGATACCATTGGTTTGTTAAAAGGGTTTGTTTGTAGTGTAAATTCGTTTTTTTGTTAATAATTTGCGCAATATTCAATTGTTTTTTACTTTTACCGCCATTCAATACTTAACCTCATTTTCGTCAAATGAAGTCAATCAAACTCATAAAAGTGTTTGTTTTAGCTGCCTTTATGATTACTGCGGGCTCTGTTTCAGCCGATGGATTTGTTAATGACAGTGTATCAGAAAAAAGCATCTTTACACCAGAGTTATCGGATAAAACGGAAGATGATGAACCGGATCCCTTTCTGGATTTTTTCCCGGTGATCATCGGGCAACCCAATGATATGCGGCCTTCACCCTTTTATTTTAATTGGGATTACAGCCTTTCACAATCTATTTATATTGCCAGGGAAGTTGGCCTCGGAGGGGGTTACCTTACAGGCATTCAATACAGGATCTGGTTTGAAGAAGCCAGCCCTCAAACTCGCATTAAAATTTGGATTGGAGAAACGGAACAAACGGATCTGACCCAGGATTGGGCAGACGCATCTGCATTTCAACTGGTATTTGATAAGGTCATTGATTTTCCTGAAGGTGAGTTTGATATCTTTTTTCCTTTTGATGAGCCTTATCACTTCCAGGGGGGTAATCTTGTGGTGCATGCATGGAAATCCGGCGAAGCCGTTCAGGGTAAAAACCTGTTTTTCAGCCAGGTTATTTCCGGTTCGGCACGAACAAGGAGCCTAGAGCAGGGCACTACCGCAGGACCGATAGCCTTACCTCAGCAGGATGGTGCACTGCTAAATGAAATACCCTTTGTGGTTATGTTCTTTTCCTGGGATGGTCTCAGGCCGCTTGCTGTGGATACCAGAGGTACCGGCCGGCAGGAAGATGAAGTGGAACATACACAATCAAAGGATGCAAGTGCAAGGATGCAAACCAGTACATCCAATCCTGATGGCCTTCAGATCACTGAATTCATCTTCAATGAAACCATTAGCAAGCTCGGGGCCGATTTTTATCACTACTTTTTTCAGCAATGGCAAAATCCATCAGGTGTTGAAGGCCTGTCAATTCATGTGCAGGAAAGGCCCGTTCCGGGCATGGGTGCCCTGGTTATGATAAAAGTGGAAGAACAACTGGTTTACCAGGGAATGTTACGACCCAATGTACAAATGATACGCGATGCCGTTAAAGCTGCTGTGCAAAGAACCCAGGCTTATTTTACCAACTATGAAATGATCCGGCAGCAACTCGAAAGCGATGACATGCGAGGTACCGGGATCTACTAAAAACTTTCCTGAATAGAATATTCTCCTCTTTTTTTTTGATTTTTCCTTCTTTTTACAAATTAGCCTGTTAATCACCTTGTCTATAAAAAATATTTATTTGTCTAAATAAATGTAAAAAAAATGATTGAAAAATGATATTCTATATCCTTTTTTAAATTCATAATTTACATTTCAGGCTTATTTAAATTCATTCCAAATAATCAAGAGATCACGAATAATTGACATATGTATCCCTAAGACATTATTTCGGTATCAGAATGCATGAATTCATATAAAGTTTATATTCAGATAATTACGATGTTATTTTGTTGTTGAAATTTTAGTCAATCAATCATATAACATATAATAAAAATATCAATATATACGTAAAAACCACAGTATAAAAAATAGGGAGTATCTCCTATTGACTGATGTAAAAAAAGATACCATTTTTATCGACGAAAATTTAAAATTATCGACAAACATAATGATTTAAACGTTTGATAAAAGGATAAATACATTAAAAAACACACTGCTTTCAATAGAATTATGCTGATTTTAAAACAATTCTGTTTATTTAAAACCAAAAGAAAGGATAAAAATGCACACAAAAAAAGGATTTTTTATTCTGAGTTTGATCATGTTTCTTTCACTGGGAATCCAGGCGCAGGATTTTGTTTACCGCCCCATCAATCCCGCATTTGGGGGTAACTACCTGAATTATCAGTGGTTATTGAGTTCTGCACAGGTGCAGAGCGAATTCAAGGAGGAAACCCCTGCAAGGGATCCGTTCTCCCGCGATCCGCTTGCCGATTTTCAGGCCAGCCTGAGCCGGCAGATCCTTAATCAACTTACAAGAAACCTGATGTCTACACAATTCGGTGATGGCCCTCTAACAGAAGGGAGTTATGTATTCGGTAACTATGAAATTGAAGTAACACCGGGTGCAGAGGGACTGGTGGTGTATATTTTAGACACCAATACGGGGAACGAAACCACCATTACCATACCATACAACTAATTTTTTCCGGAAGATCAGAATATCAG
This sequence comes from uncultured Bacteroidales bacterium, assembly GCA_964465275.1. Taxonomy (GTDB): domain Bacteria; phylum Bacteroidota; class Bacteroidia; order Bacteroidales; family UBA7960; genus SKVR01. The sequence goes on from CAYXIT010000060.1 coordinate 19,172, forward strand.
ATCTGCCAAATCAGAATTTTTCCGGGATATAGGAAAACATTACTGTTAAGAACACCTTAACACCAAAAACTATAACGCCAGCTATTTAATATGCAAAAAATATATATCTGTTGCTTTTTAATCTTTGCATTACTTATGACATCGTGTAGCACCATGTTC
>CAYXIT010000061.1:0-19125 GCA_964465275.1 uncultured Bacteroidales bacterium
ACCTGCTTGGCACCAGGGAGAAATCTGTTTATGGCAATACCTTTTTTGAGGATTATTTCAAAAAGCTGAAAGAATCATATAAATCAGTTGAGCTGGAATACTTCCAAAGCAATGTGGAAGGCGACATCATTAACAAGTTGCATGAAACCGGTTTTTCTTATGATGGCATTATCTTAAATGCCGGAGGTTATACCCATACATCTGTAGCCATTGCAGATGCAGTACTAGCCATAAACACACCGGTGGTTGAAGTGCATATAACAAATATTTTTTCCCGCGAAGAATTCAGGCATACATCATTGATTGCACCTGCCTGTAAAGGAAGTATAGCAGGGTTTGGGCTTCAGGGTTATAAACTGGGTATCGAAAGTTTTCTCATAAAAGAATAGAAACATCGGGGATTCTGAGTTTCTTACCGGAATCAATTGTAAAAAATTTGCAGAGATAGTTTACAAATTTTGAAAATGCCTGCTTTGCAGATCGGAAAAACACTTTGTTCTTTTTATAAAAAACTTCCACACAATACTTTTTTTATACACCGGCGTTACCTCATTATATTCAATTTTTTTGCCCTGGTTGCGTGTTTTTCTGAGATTTTTCAGAACCGAAACCCCAGCCCTGTAAACTGCAAAGGAATCCCTAACCTGACCTTTTAACATAAACTGAAAGGCTGCCACCTGATCAAGGATTATCCTTTTCACCATAAGCGGATAAAACCTGGATGCCGGCAGATTTTTTGCCAGCAAAAGCATATTATTTCTGAAGTTGAGATAGGTTTTCCTCGGGTTATTTTTCGGAAGGGTTCCGCCGCCAACATGATATACCTTTGAAGCAGGAATACACATGATCTTTTTCCCGGTCCTTTTCAGTCGCCAGCAAAGATCAATTTCTTCCATATGGGCGAAAAAGCTTTCATCGAGCGCACCGGCCCGGTAAAAATCTGCAGCCCTTACCATCATACATGCACCTGTGGCCCAGAAAACTTCAGCAGGATCATCATACTGTTCCTTGTCCTCTTCAAGATGATTAAATACCCTGCCACGGCAAAAAGGGTAACCAAGGTAATCAATAAACCCTCCGGCAGCACCGGCATATTCAAAAAAATCTGGCTTATGATAAGAAAGGATCTTAGGCTGACATGCAGCAACATCATTGCGGGCATCCATTTGCTCAACCATCGGCTCTATCCAGCCGGGGCTTACCTCAATGTCAGAATTCAACAACAAATAATACTCTGCTTCAATTTTACCAAGCGCGCGGTTGTAACCTCCGGTGTATCCAAAATTTTTGCCCAGCTTGATCAGTTCAACATCAGGAAAGTGTTTTTGGAGAAATTCCACGGAATCATCAACAGAACCATTGTCAGCAACAAATACTTTTGCATAGGATGGATTATTATTCATCACAGAAGGCAGAAACTTTTCCAGAAATTTTTTCCCGTTCCAGTTTAAGATCACTACGGCAAGTTTCAGTTTCGTCATTCCTTTTAACCTTCCTGTGGCTCCTCCGATTTTTTTAAGTTGAAAAAATTATTTTGTGCAACGATTTACAACAATATACATTCGTTTTCCCTTTTGTCGCTGAATCGTGGTTTCAAAGTTAAACAATTAGCTGTATTCTCATTGGTATAAATGGGAAAAATCCAGATAGTATCAGCAAGCAACAAAGATTATAAAATCATGCAATTACTTAAAAGCATTATTTTATCCTGTAAAAATAAATAGCCATAACAACTTGTTTTACTGACACTTGATCAGCAGGTAAAAAATTATGTCATGCCCCGGGAATTTTTCCTTGCCGGAAAATAATTTTTTTGTACTTTTGCCCCCGGAGAGATGGCAGAGTGGTCGATTGCGGCGGTCTTGAAAACCGTTGAGGGTAACACCTCCGGGGGTTCGAATCCCTCTCTCTCCGCAAAGAGAAAAAATGCCAGGCAACCCTGGCATTTTTTATTTCTTCACATCACAACAACCAAAACCCAGGTGGTTTAATTCACCAAAACCTCCGTACATACCAATCTTTAATAATTCCAGCGGTGCTTTCAGCCTGAAATCAAAATGATAACCCTTTACAGATTTCTGATGTGGTGAGTCTGTTTTAACCTTCACAGTTTTCGCTTTGGGTTTTCCGATGAGTTTGAATTCTAATGATTGGAGATCAGGGAGACCATTGCCCGGATTTCCAGACATAAATTTAACCAGGTTAGCATACTTAAACATCAGGCTTTTGAAAAATACTTTATCAAATCCCTTTTCATCAGGGGAGAGAAAAACACCATTATTTTTTGAACCGTCAGATATCAATACCGGCGACAGTGTCGTTATATTAAGGCTCCCGGCACCGGAAGGGATCGGGTCGGGAAGTTTCTTCACTTTTTCAGCTCTGAACATTACTTTTCCCTTATTGTCGCCTATTTTAAATTCCTTTCCTTCAAAAATATCTGTGATATATTTTTCTATTTCAGGATCAGCATAAAATGAAATTATCATATTTGCTTTATCCTGTTCTACCAGTAACCGATCACTCTCATACTTATGGGCACCGAAAAGTATATCTGAAAAAGTATAAAGTGTGTATTCGCCATTGGAATCAGAATATCCTTTGGTTTTAAGCCATTCTGTAAATCCGGGACTTTCGAAGTGTAACATTTTATGCACCCATACAGAGAATTCATTCTGGTAATTCACGGGCAAATAATAAGGCGGATCGCCGATAAGGCGAAAATCAATTTTAAAACGCATAATAGTATATGAGTATTTTAATTAAAACTATACCAAAAAAAAGAAGGTGTTTTTGAATACAATCCGGAAATATCAACCGGTCAGGGGAGAGAATAAATTGATATGAGAGTTGCCTGAAAGGGGGAGTCATCTCAATGTATCGTTAAAATGCCGCATTCAACGGCAAAAATCAGTTTATTGTTTTAAACCCGATATTTAACATTTAAAAATACACAATAATCTATGAAATTAAAAGGAATTTCTCAAATTATTGCCGGTGAGAGATAAAAAAAGGCCATCCGGAAATACCGGATGGCCTTATAAATATTTCAAAGATAAATTATCTTACGAGCTCCTGGAATTCAGCTACGTTGAAATAACGGATGAATTCGCGGTCTTTGCTTGCTTCTTCTTTATAAGCCGGATCAAGTTGTATGGCTCTTCTGAGATTTTGATACACCATAGTATTATTCTCTCTGCGAGCACCAATAACAGCTTTCAGATAAGCAACCTCAGCACTTTCGGGTGCACAATCGAGATTGGTCATAGCAGCAGATTCATTTCCTGCAAGTAAATGAGCCAGTGCAATATTATGTGTACATGTGCGACCTGCAAATGAAGAAAGAGCAGCCTGGTAGTCACCTTCCAGGATCATCAGGGTACCGATGTTGTAGTTAACTCTCATTCCCTGAGCCTGAGCAGCTTCAAAGTATGATTGTGCAGTTTCAACATCATGTTCCCATGCAGCAACAACACCCAGGTTATTCAATACACAACCTGCATTTGGAGCAAGCTGATTGGCTTTTTCCAGCTCTTTTGCAGCTTCTTCCCCATTTTCCATTTTCAGGTACACATAACCGGCGTTGTTAAAGCCTCTGAAATCTTGCGGGAAAAGCTCCTGCGCTGATTTGTAAATTGCAAGCTGCGTTTGAAGATCGTCGGTAAGGGTTGCAGCATAAAGCAATTCTTTCACATCAAGCTGCGAAGGATCCTGGGTTGAAAGCATTGCAATCTCTTCATCTGTTTTCTTGGGTTCAAAAAGAGTGACAATGATTTCTCCACGACGCAAAGGCTTAAGAAGTTCTTCAATCTCAGCATAAATAACTGTCATATCCTTGATTCTTCTTTCCCTTTCTGCGGGGCTGAGCTGAGAATTAATTACGTTTGCAATGGCTTGTTTATCGCGAATATCAGAAGCATTCAATACTTCCATAAAACCATCAAAATCTTCACCTTTAGCAGCGACATTTAACTCAGGTCTTTCCATTTCAACATCAAGTTCCTTTTCTATGCTGCTGAAAAGATCATTCACATATTCTTCAGTAGTTTCAGCTCTGTTTTCAGACAGTTTTTCATTGTAAGCGATTTCACCTTCCGGAGAAGCCCATGCATTTACTTCAATTGACTGGATTTCCCATTGTCTCATGAGAAATTCCTTCAGATCCTCAATTTTTTGCTGGTTCTCTTCTTCGCTGTTCAGCGGCAATCTCCAGTTGAGATTATGTCTCATGTATGCAAAATAGATATCAGCACTTTGACTAACCGTAGTAACTTTTTCGTATCCATGGGGAGCGATTGCCAGGTCATGATCCTTGGCTAATCTTTGTGAAGTGTTTATTACACCATCGGCAACTTTTCTGTCGGGCAGATTTACAGATGCATCTTCTCTGCCTTCACGGTACACGCGGGCACGAACAAAGAGTTCAGATTCTTCCATTTCTTCTTCAAAAGCAACATTACCGGCCATGGAGAAACTGGTTGGCGCTCCCCGGTTAACTACAGTGCCTTGTCCGGATGTACGATCGCCTCTCAGGATAATCGTTTCCATTTCTTTTTCACCACCTTCATATTTCAATACAGGTGTAAGTTCAAGCTTTGCACGGCGATGGAAATACTTATCGCTAACTTGTCCGTTAACATTTACTGCCACTTCGCCTCCGTGGTTCTCAAGGGGATTAACTTCAGTAGTATAAGTTATACTATCGCCGTAATCCTTGATCATTTTGTTCAGGCCACAACTGCTGAATAAAACTGCGGAAACAAGCAGTACTCCTAAAAATTTTGCGTTGACGTTCTTCATAGTTTTTAATTTATAAAATTAAATTGTTTTGGGGTTTTCTTTTTAATTGTTAAACTTCTATTTTACTTATTAGTTACACAAATATATAAAAAATTGAGCGCTTATTAATTAAATTAAGCGTTTTGTTTAATTGTTAAAACCAATTTATATGAATCAGTTATTTACAAAACATCTGCAAAGTAACGAAAAATATGATTATACACTCAGGAAAATTAGTATTTTATAGAGACTTTTGCTGTTTTTTTTTAACATCAATATCAAAAGCATTATTTAACTTGCATTTCAAATCAAAAGAAAACTTATTCACGTAACTTTTAATATTCATTTTCAAAGGGAAAACAGGTTGTATCTCCTGAAAGATTTTGTAAAAATATTTTGCCAAAAATAAAATTAGTCTTACATTTGCACTCCTTTTTAGGCAAGGCCCGTTCGTCTAGGGGTTAGGACGCCAGGTTTTCATCCTGGTAGCAGGGGTTCGATTCCCCTACGGGCTACAATACTTATACATCGTAAGAAATCAGAAAAGAAAGAAAAAGCATTATGGCAAACCATAAATCCGCAAAAAAAAGAATCAGATCCAGCAATACCAAAAGGCTGCGTAACCGCTTTTATGCCAAAACTACGCGCAATGCTGTAAAAAAACTCAGAAATACAACTGATAAAACCGAAGCGACTGAAAAGCTTCCCAAAGTAATTGCTTTGCTGGACAAACTTGCTAAAAAGTCAGTTATTCATAAAAATAAGGCATCAAACCTTAAGTCGAAACTGACAAAGCACGTTAATAAGCTTTCATAAAAGAAATTCTGCGGAATTCTCTGCTAAATAACCAGGCCCGTTCGTCTAGGGGTTAGGACGCCAGGTTTTCATCCTGGTAGCAGGGGTTCGAATCCCCTACGGGCTACAAAAGACTTTTGCAAATGCAGAAGTCTTTTTTTTTATCCCCGAAATCCGTAAATTAGCTTAAACGGTAAATTTTATGAATAAAAACATCGATTTAAGCGAAAAAGCGGCATCAAAAGGGATAAAATCGTGGGCCGAAGATGACCGTCCGCGTGAAAAACTCCTTGCCAAAGGTCCGCTGGCATTAAGCGACGGTGAACTTCTCGCCATCCTGATTGGCTCGGGTACAAGAGAATTATCAGCAGTTGATCTGGCAAGGAATATCCTGTCTTCAGTAAATAACAGTATCTCAGAACTATCAAGGTTGAGTATTAAAGAATTGACACGATTCAAAGGCATCGGGGAAGCCAAAGCCATAAATATAGTCGCTGCTTTGGAAATAGGACGCAGAAGGAGGCTGAAAGACAGCCTGCAAAAAAGAAAGATCGTATCAAGCAGAGATGCCTTTGAGATCATGCACCCCCTGTTGAGTGACAACAATTACGAAGAATTCTGGATCATAACACTGAATCGTGGCAATGTAGTAAACAAAACCTTAAGGATCAGCGAAGGCAGTCTTGCCGGAACAGTAGCCGATCCCAAAAAAATATTCAAACTGGCACTGGAAGATAATGCAGCATCGGTAATTCTTTGCCACAATCATCCCAGCGGAAACCTTACTCCCAGCAAAAAGGACAGCGAAATAACGCAAAAGTGCAAAAGTGCCGGACTGTTTCTTGATCTGCCCGTTCTGGATCATATCATAATCGGGGTTGATAACTATTTTAGCTTTGCCGATGAGGGATTACTCTGAAAATATGTTTTATCTTTATCATGTCCAAAGCCAAAAGCAATATGGTTCTGATATACACGCCAAGAATTACCAGCCGGATCCAGTACATCGTAAAGTTTTTAATCGGGGAAATTTGTGGCTTTGATTATGCTGTAACATCCTCCTCAGATGAATTTGTAAACTTTAAAGGCGCACGGATCAACTATTCCGAAAAAGATATTCCGGGAGATTATATCAGGATTTGCCCATCAGGGTTTTTAACTGAAAAAGGAGTACGTGATTTCACCCCTGTCATAAAAAAAAATGATCCATACCCACTTCTGTTTCCCAACAGGAAGAAAAATTGTGACCTGGGTTACGATCTGTTTTCTTCTTCCTTTTACCTGGTAAGCAGATATGAAGAATATTTGCCCTATCTGGAAGATCGTTACGGCAGATTTGAAGCCGACCAGGGTTTTGCTTACCAAAACGGTTTTCTTGAAATACCGCTTATTGATCTGCAAACCCTTGATCTTAAAAAAAAGCTGACAGAAAAATTCAATGTTGCAGAAAACACACTACACCGGTTTACTTTTATCCCTACCTATGATATAGATATTGCTTATGCTTTCAAAGGCAGGGAGATTACCAGGAATTCACTTGCCATAGCCAAAGATTTGCTTACCTTCAATTTTAATAACCTGAAAAACCGCATTAAGGTGCTAACCGGTGCCATGCACGATCCGTATGACACCTATGATTTTCAGCTGGAACTACAGAAGAAATACAAATTAAAACCCGTATATTTTTTCCTTTCGGCCCGGTTTGGCCACAGAGATAAAAATATTTCGGTGTACTCAAAGCACTTTTTCCACCTGGTAAAAATGTTGGGCGATTATGCAGAAACAGGCATTCATCCTTCCTTTGCATCTCACTTCAAAAAAGAAAGATTACTGGAAGAGATCAAAACCCTGGCCAACATATTAAACAGCACCATTGAAAAGAGCCGGCAACATTACCTGAAAATTGAATTTCCCACTACTTATACCAACCTCATAAAATACAATATTTTCAATGATTATTCCATGGGTTTTGCTTCCCATACAGGTTTCAGAGCGGGAACCAGCCACCCCTTTCACTTTTATAACCTGAATGAAGAGAATGAAACACGGTTGAAGATCTACCCGATAACACTGATGGATTCTACCCTGAAAGATTATATGAAGCTGGATGCAGAACAGGCAGTGAACAAAATAAAGAACCTGATCGATAAGGTTTTCGAAGCACAGGGCACATTTATCAGTCTTTTCCATAATGATGCATTAAGTGATGCCGGAGTTTGGAAAGGATGGAAAGATGTGTATACCGAACTGGTAAAATATGCATCGCAAAAGGCTGGGCAAAATTGATAAATAAAAACTAACTCTTAATGATCCGATACATACAACACACCTCCATTGATTTTGATAAGTGGGATGAGTGCATCGACCGAAGCCTTAACGGGATTATTTATCCCTATTCATGGTATCTCGGACAGGTTGCTCCGGGCTGGGATGCATTGGTTATGGGCGATTATGAGGCCGTTATGCCAATTACTTACCGAAAAAAAGCCGGTGTTTTCTATATTTTTCAACCCTTTTTTGTGCAACAACTTGGTGTATTCTCTTCAAAAACTGTGAGCCCGGAACTGTTACAGAAGTTTCTGGAACATATCCCCAAAAAGTTCAGATTTGCAGACTATAACCTCAACACTTTTAATATTCCCGGTAAGGACTCACCCTTTAACCTGAAAAGCAGACCCACGTATGAACTTGACCTGATATCTCCCTACGATAAGATCAGGGAAGGGTACTCAGAAAACACCCGTCGTAACCTGAAAAAGGCCTTGAAATCGGGTGTTTTCATCACCCCGGCTTCATCACCCGATGATGTAATCAGAGCTTTCAGGATGTATCGTGGCAAAAACCTGAAGCAATTGGGTGAAGCTGAATACCAGACACTCAGGCATCTTATCTATTCAGGAATACACAGGGGAAATGCCGTGGTATACACTGCCTACGACAAAAAGAACAGTTTTACTGCCGGTGTGGTATTTTTTCATTCACATAAAAAATCGATACTGATCTTTTCGGGAAGCACACCCGAAGCCCGCAAAAACGGAGCCATGACCGCCATCATTGACAAATACATCTCAGATTATTCAGGTAAAAATATAACACTGGACTTTGAAGGGTCTGAAAATGAGAATCTTGCAAGATTTTATAGTGGTTTCGGATCAAAAGAATGTGTATATTTTCAATTGATAATCAATAATTTTCCATTAATTTTAAAGCCTGTTGCCAATCTTTACTTTTGGTTTAGGAAAAAAACAACAGGGAGTTGAACTTAACCATTCAGAATTTATGATACATATATTGGAAAACCAGGAGTCCCTTCTAAGTCAGTATATTGCAGAGGTAAGGGACGTAGAGATCCAGAAAGACAGCATGCGTTTCAGAAAGAACATGGAGAGGCTCGGGGAAATATTCGCATACGAGATCAGTAAAAAACTCAACTGGAAAAACCATGAAGTTATCACCCCCCTTGGCGAGGCAAAATGTAAAGTTCTGAAAGAACAACCTGTTATTGCAACAATTCTGCGCGCAGGACTCCCCATGCACCAGGGGATTCTGAATTATTTCGACCGGGCTGAAAATGCATTTATTTCCGCTTACAGGAAACATCATAAAAACGGCAGTTTTACCATACAGATAGAATATGCTTCCTGCCCCCCTATAGACGACAAAATTCTTATCCTTTCTGACCCGATGCTGGCCACCGGCGCGTCAATGGTGTTAACCTATAAAGAATTAATGGGTAAGGGTAAACCTTCACACACCCACATTGTTTCTATTCTTGCCAGTGCCCAGGGCATTGATTATGTAAAAAAACACCTGCCATCCGGTAGTTTTACTTTATGGGTAGGTGCTGTTGATGATGAACTTACTGCAAAAGCATATATCGTACCCGGTTTGGGTGATGCCGGAGACCTTGCATATGGAAGTAAACTTTAAGAAGATATGAAGCAGATAGTAACCCTTGAAAATATTAAAATTTCCATTATTTCCATTCGCAGCCACCTGCTGCGTACCCTGTTAACAATACTTATCATTGCTTTTGGTATAATGGCTATTGTGGGAATTTTAACTTCCATTGAGTCGATAAAGTCATCCATAACCTCCAGTTTTTCACGCCTGGGAGCCAACTCCTTTTCCATCCGCAACCGCGAAATGCGTGTAATGGGCGGTGGTAGTCAGCCGCAAACCTTCAGGCATATCACTTTTGATGAGGCCATGAATTTTAAAAGGAATTTTAACTTCCCCGCCTCTGTATCTGTTTCAATCTGGGGGACAAGCACTGCCGTAGTAAGATTTCGCTCAGAAGAAACCAACCCCAACATTTCTGTTACAGGGTCTGATGAGAATTACCTGATTACTTCAGGAAGTGAACTGGATTCGGGAAGGAATTTCTCGCCCTGGGAGCTTGAAACAGGTGCAAATGTAGTGATCATCGGGGGGCAACTGGCCCAAAATCTTTTTGAACAGAATGAAAATCCTTTAGGGCAGTTTATTACGATAGGTAATAATCGTTACCAGGTAATTGGTGTTTTAAAGGAACGGGGATCAAGTTTTGGTTTCAGCGGTGATCAAAACTGCATAATACCGGTTATGGCTGCCCGGCAACAATATGGCAGGCCCAATATGAACTTTGGCATCAATGTAAGTACAGATAACATTGCGCAGCTCGAAACTGCCATTATGGAAGCAACAGGCATTTTCAGGGTGGTAAGGGGGTTGCGTCCTGATGAAAAGAACAACTTTGATATCAGCAAAAGCGATAATATAGCACAAATGCTGATCGAAAACATCAGTATGGTTACCATGGCAGCTACCATTATTGGTATAATAACACTGATGGGCGCGGCCATCGGGCTGATGAATATAATGCTGGTATCTGTTACCGAAAGAACACGTGAGATAGGCATCCGAAAAGCATTGGGGGCTACACGAAAAACCATTAAACAACAATTTCTTGCTGAAGCTATTATAATTTGTCAGCTTGGAGGAATTGCCGGTGTAATATTCGGAATTATCGCAGGAAACGGCATTTCATTGTTAATCAATAGCCCTTTCATTATACCGTGGCTATGGATCTTCTGGGGGATTGTATTGTGCAGTGTTGTGGGGCTGGTTGCCGGCTATTACCCTGCTGCCAAAGCCTCACGGCTCGACCCCATTGAGTCTCTGCGTTACGAATAAATTCATCCCAAAAAACAGGTTTTCTTTTTTGAATACAAAGATTCTCCCTTAATAAGATTTTTTATTAAATTTGTCGGGATATTCATTTTTTTAGTATATTTTTACAAAAAATATATCTGATGGATCAAATCAAAGTACTTGTGGTTGATGACCATGACCTTATAATTCTTGCCGCTCGTCAGATCATTTCCAAAATACCCGGTATGAAAATGGTTGGGATGGCCAGCGACGGGGAAGAAGGTTACAATAAAGTTAAAGAATTGCGACCCGATGTGGTTATACTTGATGTTATCCTGCCCGGAATGGATGGAATAGAACTCACAGAGATAATTACCGAAGAATTTCCCGAAACCAAAGTCGTTTTATATTCTGCTTCAGTTAGCGAAGAAGTAATAGTTACCGGTTTTGAAGCCGGTGCCATGGCTTATGTACCCAAAAATTTCAAACCCGGACAATTGATTGAAGCCATTCAAACCGTTGTAAAGGGCGAACATTACAGTAAGGGTTTCGTTTCCGAGATTCTTATTGATAACTTTTTAAAAACCAAGAACAAGAAAGATTCTCCAAACAATAAGTTAACCGAACGTGAGATTGAGATACTGCAATCAATCACACAGGGCATGACCAATCAGAAAATGGCTGATAACTTACACATTAGTGTGCGTACAGTGGAAGCGCACAAATCAAATATCATGAAAAAACTGAAACTTGGAAGCACTGCTGAACTGGTGGTTTATGCCATAAAACATAAGATCATCAAGATCTGATCTCTCGCTCAAAGCAATTTTATTCTTCGTATTTCTCAAGCCTCTCGTGCAATTCTTCCCACTGCTTTTCCTTTTTGTGAAGTTCATCTTTTAGACCGGAATATTTCAGGAAAAAATCGTCATTCACCTGCTGAGGAGAACCTGCAGGATTTGAGATCACTTCTTCTGCTTCTTTTATTTCCTTTTCCAGTTCTGTTATCCGTTTTTCGCACAATTCAACCTGGTTTTGAAGTTTGCGTAATTCCCGCTCTGCTTCTTTTTTCTTTTCCCATTGCAGCTTATTATCAGAGATTTTATCTGATTGTCCGGTTGCCGAAGACTTTTTCAGTTGCTCCAGATCAGATAGTGCCTTGATATTTCTGTTTTCAATAAAATCATATATATCACCGATAAATTCACTTATTTTACGGTTCCTGAATTCAAAAACCTTCCCGGTAAGGCCCTGCAGAAAATCCCTGTCGTGACTCACCACGATAATTGTTCCATCAAACTGCAGCAATGCACTTTTCAATATATCTTTTGAGCGCATATCAAGGTGGTTGGTAGGTTCATCAAGTACCAGCAGGTTTGCCGGAGAAAGCAGCAGTTTGGCTATGGCGAGTCTTGATTTCTCCCCACCCGAAAGCACCTTTACTTTTTTCTCAATATCATCGCCCTGGAAAAGGAATCCACCCAATATACCCCTGATCCTCGGTCTGATATCTCCAACTGCCACGTCATCCAGCGTCTGGAAAACTGTCTTTTCTCCATCCAGCAGTTCTGTCTGGTTCTGGGCATAATATCCTATCTGCACATTATGCCCCAACTTAAAATGGCCTGAATGATCCAGATCGCCAACGATAATGCGGGATAGAGTCGTTTTTCCTTCACCGTTTCTGCCCACAAATGCCAGTCGCTCCCCCCTGCTCACAGAGAACTCCAGATTCTCGAGAACGGTTTTATCACCATATTTTTTCCCAACTCCTGCAGCTTCAATTACTACTTTACCGGAAGGGGGTGCCTGGTTAAAACGAAAATGTATAGAAGAAGTATCCAGTTCGTCAATTTCTACCTTATCCATTTTTTCCAGCAACTTAACTCTTGATTGCACCTGCCTTGCCTTGGTGGCTTTGGCCCTGAAACGGGTGATAAACCGTTCTATCTGTGCAATTTCCTTCTGCTGGTTGTTAAACATGGCCATCTCCTGCTCCAGTCGTTCTTCCCGAAGCTGCTCATAATCAGAATAGGATGCTTTATAGTCGTATATCCTGCCTTTGGAGATCTCAACAGTACGTTTGGTAACATTATCAAGAAAAGCCCTGTCGTGCGAAATAAGAATTACTGCACCTGAGTAATCTATAAGAAAAGCTTCGAGCCATTGAATAGAATCCATATCAAGATGGTTGGTAGGCTCATCCAGCAAGAGCAGGTCAGGATTGCGAAGAAGTATCTTGGCCAGTTCTACCCGCATCTGCCAGCCGCCGCTGAATTCCGACATAGGCCGTACAAAATCCTTTTTTTCAAAACCCAGACCCAGTAAAACTTTCTCGGCCCGGGCCTCCTGCGTGGCACCACCAATGATAGCAAACCGTTCATTGGCTTCGGCCAGCTTTTCAAATATTTTATGGTAAGATTCAGAGTGAAAATCTTCCCGCTCAGAAATTTCCCTGGTGTATTTTTCTATTTTGCGCTCCAGCTCATTGGCTTCCGAAAAGGCCTTATATGTTTCCTCCATAACTGTTTTCCTGCTGAGCAGTTTCATCTCCTGGGGCAGATATCCTACCGTACCGGAAGATGGGATAACAATGTTGCCCGATTCAGGCGCCATTTCACCGGTGAGCAGCCGCATCATTGTGGTCTTTCCGGCGCCGTTCTTTCCAACCAGACCAATCCTGTCGCGCTTATTGATGATGAACGATACATCTTCAAATAAGAACTCACCGTTAAATTGTATGGATAGGTTGTTAATGGAGAACATGGAGGTATATTCTTACTTTCCCATTTTCTTAAGTTGCAAATAAAGCTCCTCCAGCTGCTTCTCATCCACCATCGAGGGGCTGTCGATCATTACATCGCGGCCGGCGTTGTTTTTCGGAAATGCAATGTAATCGCGAATGGATTCGGAGCCTCCGAAAAGTGAACACCAGCGATCAAACCCGAAGGCGACACCACCGTGGGGCGGAGCACCATAACGGAACGCATCCATAAGGAATCCGAACTGTGCTTTGGCTTCTTCATCCGTAAAACCCAGCACTTCAAACATCTTTGCCTGCATATCTCTGTCGAATATCCGGATTGAGCCCCCTCCTATTTCAACACCATTGATCACCATATCGTAAGCATTGGCGCGCACATTTCCCGGATCAGAACTGAGTTTCTCCATATCTTCTTCCAGCGGGGAAGTGAACGGGTGATGCATAGCATAATAACGCTGAGTATCTTTATCCCATTCCAGTAAAGGAAAATCTGTTACCCACAGACAGGCAAACTCATCAGGTTTTCTTAAACCCAGACGTCTGCCCATCTCCAGGCGAAGTTCGCCCAGGGCTTTTCTTGTTGGATGGGTATCTCCGGCCAGTATTAAGATCAGATCACCGGGCTTTGCATCCATAGCTTTGGCCCATTGCTGAAGCTGTTCCGGCGTGAAAAACTTATCAATTGATGATTTAAAGCTGCCATCGGTATTGTACTTAACATATACCAATCCCTTTGCTCCGATCTGCGGACGTTTTACCCATTCGGTAAGTTCATCCAGTTGCTTGCGGGTATACTCAGCACATTCGGGCACATTGATACCCGTCACCAGTTGTGCGTCATCAAAAACTTTAAATCCTTTGTTCTGCGCCAGATCGTTCAGTTCAACAAACCGCATCCCGAAGCGGGTATCGGGTTTATCGGTACCATAGTATTTCATGGCCTCATGATAAGGCATACGATCAAAAGAAATATTTTCTATATCCAGAACCGATTTAAAAAGATGTTTTGCCAACCCTTCAAAAGTTTCCAGCACATCATCGCGGGTAACGAACGACATTTCGCAATCGATCTGCGTGAATTCCGGCTGGCGATCAGCCCGCAGGTCTTCGTCTCTGAAGCATTTTACTATCTGGAAATATTTGTCGAGTCCACCGATCATCAGCAACTGCTTGAAAGTTTGGGGCGACTGGGGCAGGGCATAAAACTGACCCGGATTCATGCGCGATGGCACCAGGAAATCGCGGGCACCTTCAGGCGTTGATTTGATAAGAACCGGCGTTTCAACCTCGATAAAACCGATATTGTTTAAATAATTTCGTGTTTCAATGGCCATGCGATGACGAAGTTCCAGGTTTTTACGCACATCATTACGGCGTATATCCAGGTAGCGATATTTCATGCGCAGGTCATCGCCGCCATCGGTATCATCTTCGATAGTAAAGGGGGGTGTAACTGAAGGATTCAGAATCCTGAAATCATCTACCAGGATTTCTATATCTCCGGTAGGATTTTTTTTATTCTTGCTTGATCGCTCAATCACCTGTCCGCTTGCCCGGATCACAAACTCACGGCCCAGTTCCCGCGCCTGCCTGCAAAGATCTGCCCGGGTATCCATATTGAAAGCAAGTTGGGTAATGCCGTAACGATCGCGCAAATCAATAAATGTCATACCCCCCAGATCGCGTGAACGTTGCACCCAACCGCATAAATCAACCTTCTTCCCTGAATCGGTGATCCTCAGCTCACCGCACGTATGTGTTCTCATCATAATTCAAATCGCTTTTTAGAGGCGCAAAGTTAGTAAAATAAGGGTAAGGTAGAACAACGGAATAGAGCAATTTAACTTAATTCCGGGCACGAGCTTTAGTCGCACCCGGAAAATCACGTGGTGATTTTTTAAAACTGCGTCTCTGCGACTCTGCGAGAAAATAACATACTTGGAGAAACTTACAATACCCCCCAGCCCCCTAAAAGGGGGAGCCTGGAATCTGCAGCAATTGGCCTGTGCGGCGAAGGTTCTCGGTTCCAGGGGTCAGGGGGTGCTGGCAGGTTTTAAAACCATATAAGGCATATAAGGTTATATAAGGCAAATAAGAAATCCGTATAATTGTAATCAGCAAAATAACAGATAAATAAAATCAGCCCCTATTAAGGGGCCTTGGGTAGCTCCCGATAATAATGTAAATGAAATTCTATCACATGGATGTTTATCCATTTTATTTTCTGTAGTACAAACTATTTGCTCTCACAAAGGTTCCGGGCGGGATTACAGAACCCTGAACCGAAACAGCACCGCTTCCAAAAAAAACACCATCCCCTGCAATTACTTCCCCATTGATTATCGATCCGGTAGAAATATGGCAATGGTTGCCAATTACCGAGTCATGCTCAAGAAGTGCTTTGGAATTGATTATACAATTCATCCCGATTTTTACATTTGCATTGATCAGGGCATGATGCATCACAATACTGCCTTCACCGATTTCAGATGATTTGGAAACGTAGGCAAATGGGGAAATGATCGCGGGTAAGTTTCCTCCCGCATTCTTAACTCTTTCAAATAATTGCTTGCGCTTTTCATGCGACTTAATCTGCCCGACAGTAATCAGGAAGTTTCCTACAGTTCCTGCAAACCTGGTAATATCATCATCCGTACCAATTACTTCATAATCCATTATTTTACTCCCCATAAGCTCCGGAAGTTCCAAAATTCCCAAAATCCTGTATTTTTCTTCAGCTTCAATAACATCAATGCATGAATGACAATGGCCTCCCCCACCAATAAGAATTATATCTTTCTTCATTTTCTCACATTTAAAGATTTACACTTGACGGAATATTCACAAGTCTGTCGGCCAAAAATTCAGCATTAGCAAGACCGTCTGTCTCACAGTTCCTGTAAAACTCCAGCTTGTTCAGTAATTGCCATGCCGGTCTTGTCATTATACCGTTCTCATTGGTATATTTGAGAAACTCATCTCTTTGTCCTTTATCCGGCAGTATTATGCAATTCAGCCAATAATTTGCGATAGTCGCATGGGGTTCAGGCATAAACAATGGTGAGCTTAACAGGTTTTCCCGGGAATTATTATAATAAAAATCTTTATCGGGTAAACCAAAGAATTCCTTATATGCATCGGCAATCTTACGTTTATTATTCAGAAATTCAGGCAAATGCTCAAGCTGGGCTAACCCAATTGCAGCATTAATATTAGGCATTCTGTAGTTATAACCAACCGCATCATGAATAAACTCCCAGGGGTGCGGCGTTTTGGCCTGGGTACTCAAATGTTTTGCCCTGGCTGCCAGCTCTTCGTCTTTAAAGAGTAGCATGCCTCCACCACCTGTGGTAATTACTTTATTGCCATTAAAACTCAATATACCTATTTTTCCAAAGGTACCTGTATGTCTATGATTGCCTTTAGATGAAGGCTTCACTGCATTAAAGGATTCATCTTTAACCTGGTTCATTTCAGTAACACAAAAACTACCCAGACTTTCAGCTGCATCCTCAACAACAGGAATATCGTATTCATCACAAATCTGCACTATCTCCTCTATTCTGCATGGGTGACCAAAGGTGTGCATAGGCACACATGCCGAGATTCGCCTGCCTGTGAGTTTATTTACAGTTTCATAGGAGTTTGTGGTTTTATTCAATTGCCGGATAGTTGATTCCTTAAGCCATTGGCGCAAAGAATCAGGTGAAAGACCCATTGTATCCAGATCCACATCCAGAAACACCGGCCGGGCATAGCAATAGGATATGGCATTGGTGGTTGCAATAAATGTCAGAGGCTGTGTAATTACCTCCGTATCAGGCTCAACCCCCAGGAGTTTAAGTGCAAGGTGCAATGCATTTGTGCCGTTAACACAAGCTACCGCCCTGGTTGAACCGGTATATTCGGCCATTTTTTCCTCAAACTGATCCACAAACTTGCCCACGCTTGATACGAAAGTACTATCAATGCATTCTTCCAGATACTTCTTCTCATTTCCGGCAAAAACGGGTGCATGCAAAGGAATGAATCCCTCGGGTTTTCCGTATAGGTCACGGATGAAACTTACTATTTCTTTATATTTTTCCACGGTTTATAATTTAAATTAACATTTACCGGTTTATATTTACAGTTCTCTCGCTGCGCTCGAGATGACAGTGCATTTGAAAACTAATTACTGTAAATATAATTAATTAATCAGGCATTGAAATTTTACATTTTATCGTCAAGGAATTTATTTTTTTCGAGATGGGCGAAATCAGGGACTATTACTGAGATCAGATCTATCAAATCGATCCTGTTCCATTTTTTGGATTGTTTCATTTCGGTAATTCTTTTTTCAAAAAATTCAATTTTTTCCGGGTCATAAGCCAATTCATTTTTTATTATCCCTATGTTTTTAAACCGTTTCAGATTTACAGCCTGGTTTTCGGAATGAAATTCTTCTATGATTTTCTCGCCGGTTGTATCAGTTTTTGTAAATAAACAAGGCCATTTCCCCTTTGGTATTAAAGTGTGCACCAGGTTCCTGGCTTCTTCCTCGGTTTGACACAGGTAGGGCTCATATCCCAGTTCTTCCAGATAGCGCACCAATATATCGGTAAAAGTAACTGGCTCCAGGTTTTCTCTTAGTCTGGGGAAAAAAATATCAAGATTCTCCCCAAATAAAATTGACAATAATGAGAGTTCTGCACATTCCTTTGGTGTGATAAAATATCGTTTTACATCTTCCGGAGCAGCAATGGGCTGTAACTTTTGAATTCGGTGATTAAAACAATCCAGCAATGAACCATTGGAAAACGCCACATTGGCAAACCGGGCATTGGAAATATCTATATACCGGCTGTTTTTCACCAAAAACATTTCCATAATCAGTTTTGAAGCCCCATAGATATTTGCCGGAGCATTTGCTTTATCAGTGGAGGCGCAGAAATACTTTTTCGCACCTTTTTCGATAGACTGCTTCAGGGTTTTATCCGTATTCAGAGCATTCAAACGGAGCATTCGCATTGCGGTAAAGGGGTCTTTTTCACTTCTCACATGTTTTAATGCTGCGAGATTGATAACATAATCATATTTCCCGTCATTTTCGATAAATGCATCATATTCATCAGACCCGCTGTCAAGTGCATAAGCTTTAAAATCGCCGTCAATATACCCCATTGAGCAGCGAATATCGCGCACCAGCTCTACAATGCTGTTTTCACTGCTATCAACAACATGCAGTTTCTGAGGATTTCGGCTGAAGATCTCTTTTGCTAACATCATGCCAACTGAACCAGCACCTCCTACTATTAAGAAGCGGGAAGAACTCACTATTTCCTGAATCTCTCGCTCATGATTCAGTATATCTTCACTGAAAAGCGCCCTATTGCGTCCAATTATCTTCAGAATATCCATAGCCTGGGGTTTTGATGAATAAAATACTAAGTTAAACGGGAGCCTTATTCTTCAATAAAATTTTATAAACAGAAATTATTGACCTTTTAGCCGATTACTGCATCCAATAATTAAATTTATCTGAGAAAATGAATATTAAATATTCACCTGGTAATTGCTTGTTTTTTTACCATTTTAAAATTTTTTTGTGAAAACTTATTCACAATACTAATTTATTATTAGATTTAATGTGCATTTTAAAAGATAAATGTATT
>CAYXIT010000062.1:0-6502 GCA_964465275.1 uncultured Bacteroidales bacterium
TGGCTGCTGCCAACGTTGATGTATTTGTTAACGGTGAAATTTTTGTTCCCGACTTTGCTTTCAGAACTGCTACTCCTTTTGTAGATGTTCCTGCTGGTGTTGAACTTACTATTGACGTTGCTCCTGCCGGTGCCGGTATTGAAAACTCTGTTTTTGATATTGCCGTTACATTTGAAGCTGACGAAACTTATATCATCGTAGCAAACGGTATTGTAAGTGAAACAGGTTACGATCCTGTTGAGCCTTTCACAGTATATCCTTTTGCAGGTGCACGTGAAGCTGCTACCGACGAGAATGAAACCGATGTGCTCGTATTCCACGGTTCTACCGATGCTCCTGAAGTAAGTGTATGGGAAACCGGAGTAGGCGCAGGTGAGCTCTTTACCTTTGGTTATGGCGATTTTGCAGGTTATCTTGAGCTCGGTACTCTTGACTATATTCTTGAAGTACGTACGGCTGATGGTGAAACAACTGTAGTTGCCTATGAAGCTCCGCTTCAAACCCTCGGACTGGAAGGTGCAGCAATAACTGTTGTTGCAAGCGGATTCCTTAATCCTGCCAATAACAGTGACGGTCCTGCTTTCGGCCTTTTTGTTGCTACTGCTGCAGGTGGTGATCTTATTGCACTGCCCGTTTACGAAGAGCAAGAGCCTGTTTACGTAGGATTCCCATTTTCAGATGATTTTGAAACACCTGAAAACTATAGCAACTGGATTGTCATAGATGGCTCAGGATCAGGAAATATCTGGGGTATCGGAGAAAATGACAAATTTATTGTGGATGACCCTATGGGTGGAAGTTTCGCTTCTGTTGACAGTGATGCTGGTGGCTCAGGAGATATAAATGTATGGAGTATTCTCCAGGCTCCTGTTATTGATCTTGCCAATTTTGATGGTGGAAATATCGAATTATCTTTTGCCCACCATTACCGTCAGATCGGAAACCAGGAGGCTTACGTAAAAATAAGCAGTGACGGTGAAAACTGGGAAACTATTGCTACCTATAACAGTGACCAGGGTTCATCAACAGGATTTTCCGGTCCGTTTGACGTAACAGCTGTTACTGAAAGTTTAATCATTGAAGGTTATACAAGCAGCGACTCACTCTGGATCAGGTTTGAATTTAATGATAATGAAACATGGGGCTGGTATTGGTTGGTTGACAACATTACTGTTGATATTCCTGCTCCACCTATGGCCCGTGCCCAGATCATTCACAATGCTGCCGATATGGCTGCTGCCAACGTTGATGTATTTGTTAACGGTGAAATTTTTGTTCCCGACTTTGCTTTCAGAACTGCTACTCCTTTTGTAGATGTTCCTGCTGGTGTTGAACTTACTATTGACGTTGCTCCTGCCGGTGCCGGTATTGAAAACTCTGTTTTTGATATTGCCGTTACATTTGAAGCTGACGAAACTTATATCATCGTAGCAAACGGTATTGTAAGTGAAACAGGTTACGATCCTGTTGAGCCTTTCACAGTATATCCTTTTGCAGGTGCACGTGAAGCTGCTACCGACGAGAATGAAACCGATGTGCTCGTATTCCACGGTTCTACCGATGCTCCTGAAGTAAGTGTATGGGAAACCGGAGTAGGCGCAGGTGAGCTCTTTACCTTTGGTTATGGCGATTTTGCAGGTTATCTTGAGCTCGGTACTCTTGACTATATTCTTGAAGTACGTACGGCTGATGGTGAAACAACTGTAGTTGCCTATGAAGCTCCGCTTCAAACCCTGGGACTGGAAGGTGCAGCAATAACTGTTGTTGCCAGTGGATTCCTGAATCCTGCAAACAATAGCGACGGTCCTGCTTTCGGATTATATGTTGCTCTTGCTGCTGGTGGTGATTTAATTGCACTACCTATTGCTACCAATGTAAATGATTTCGTTCCTGTATTTGGTGAGTTTAATGCATATCCAAATCCGGTAAGAGATAATCTGAATATTGCATTGAATCTTAATCGTTCAGATGATATTACCATTGAAATCTTCAATATCATAGGATCAAGGGTATATGTAAATGAACTTGGTAACCGTGGCGAGTTTGTAATGGAAACTATAAATGTTTCTTCACTTCCGCAAGGAACCTACATTCTGAATGTAAGAACTTCCGAAGATGTTATTACAAGGAAGATCAATATAATTAAATAAACTGGTAGTGAGTTAGTAGTTAATTTTAGTCTCTGCTACCGGGGCCGGCCTTTGGGTCGGCCCCTTTTTTTTGTATTAAAACCGACCGTAGCAACCCTAGTGCAGCATTACCAGCCCTTATGATGTTTCTCTCTCTTTCGTCGCCGAAAAGAAATCTCTTACTTATAAGCACATCAGGGCCGGCAACAGCAATCCATACAGTTCCAACAGGCTTTTCAGGTGTACCGCCATCCGGTCCTGCAATACCACTAACACTTACAGCATAA
The DNA here is from genome assembly GCA_964465275.1 of uncultured Bacteroidales bacterium. Classification (GTDB taxonomy): domain Bacteria; phylum Bacteroidota; class Bacteroidia; order Bacteroidales; family UBA7960; genus SKVR01. Next base: position 2,417 of record CAYXIT010000062.1, read on the forward strand.
TCAGTATTAAGCAGTTTACAAGCTTCTCTGGCCATAATCTCAACAACTTCTTTACTTACAGCACCAGATTCTTTAAGTATCCTGGCAGGTACTTTAAGCAAATCTTGCTTAACATTATTATCATAGGCTATTACTGAACCTTTAAAATAGGCGGAACTTCCCGGGACACCGGTTATCCGATGAGCAATATAGCCACCGGTACAACTTTCTGCTGTACAAACACCAGAATTCATTTCCTTTAGTAAACTTCCGACAACAGCCTCAAGCTTTTCATCATCAAACCCCCAGAAATATTCAGGTATCAATTCTTTTAATTTTTCAGTTTCGGCTTGCAGTTGCCATTCCATATCCTTGCGGTTGTTACCCTTCATGCTTAGTCTTAACCGAACAATCCCCGGCGACGGCAAGTAAGCCAGCTTTATACTTTCAGGAAGCTCATTAACCCAGTTTTCTATTTTTACTGCGAGAAATGATTCACCTATGCCCTGTGTCATAATGGTTTTATGCAGTATGATATTTCCCTTATAATTATCTTTCAGCCATGGAAATACAAATGACTGCATAATATGCTTCATTTCGTAGGGAACCCCGGGCATAGCAACAAACAACTTTCCGTTCTTAAGAAATGCTAATCCGGGTGCAGTACCTAAAGGATTCTGAATGACTGTGCACCCTTTGGGAACCAGTGCCTGGTTTCTGTTTAGTTCAGTAAGGTCTAAGCCCTTACGTTGGAAAAAAGTTTGAACAGATTTCAGTACATTGGGATCTTCAACAAGGTGAGTCTGAAAATACCTGCATAGCACATCCTTTGTTATATCATCATGGGTAGGACCCAAACCCCCGGTAATCAAAATAAGATCAACCCGGCTTTCTGCTTCTTCAAGTGCACGTAATATCTCACTTTCTTTATCTGATATGCTGGTTATCTGCCTTACATCAGACCCATTATCATTCAGGTGCTTTGCCATCCAGGATGCATTGGTATTAACAACCTGGCCTATAAGTAATTCATCGCCAATCGTAATTATTTCGGAAATCATAAGATATATGAAAATTGAAAAGAAAGTCAAAGGTACTAAGCTTGTGCAAATACAAATAAGCTTTTTGAAGTTTTTATGAATAGGTATATTACCAATTAATTGATAATTTTGTTATAACTATTGCCATACAGCGGCAGATCATTATCAAACGGTTATACGTATATAAGAAAATATGGATAAATATTTTAAAGAATCTGAACTTATTATCAATCCTGACGGAAGTGTATATCACATCAAATTAAAGCCTGAACACATTGCTCCTACTGTTATTGTTGTAGGAGACCAAAACAGGGTGGAAACCATCTCAAGACATTTTCAGAAGGTTGAATTTAAAATACAGAGCAGGGAATTTGCAACCCATACAGGAATTTACAAAAACACTCCTATAACTGTGCTTTCCACCGGTATTGGTACAGATAATATTGATATTGTAATGAACGAGCTGGACGCTGCTGTTAATATTGATCTTGAAAAGCGTGTGCCGAAAGAAAAACATACTTCTCTGGATATTATTCGTCTGGGAACTTCCGGTGCATTGCAGGAAGATATTGAAGTGGATACTTTTGTCGCATCTGCCTATGGTCTGGGACTTGACGGACTAATTTATTTTTATCAGTATGATGAAGCAATTCTTGAAAAGGAGCTTATGGATGCTTTTATCGGGCAAACCGGCTGGAACGAAAAACTTCCACATCCTTATATCGTGAAAGCTTCTGTTAGGCTGCTAAACAAAGTTGCCGGTGGCCTGCGGCAAGGTATAACTGCAACCGCTTCAGGCTTCTTCGGTCCACAGGGGCGTGAACTAAGAATTCCTCTGGCATATCCTGAACTAAATAAAAAAATAGAAGATTTTGAGTACAAGGGCAAAGTAATCACCAATTTCGAAATGGAAACTTCAGCTATTTATGCATTGGGAAAAACCCTGGGACACAATACTCTTACCGTTTGCGATATTATTGCCAACAGGGTTAACAAAACCTACAGCAAAGACTATAAAAAATCGGTAAACGAAATGATTGAGTTCGTATTGGAAAAAATTACTGCCTGATAATTGTTTTGTCCATGAACAGCGAAGAAAAGATACGTAAAATGGAAGCCCTGGTCAGTCTTATCGATGAGCCTGATCCGGAAATATTTCGTGATATTTCGTTGGATATTCATAGCCATGGTCCCGAAATCATTCCCTTCCTCGAGCATGCCTGGGAAGCTCAACATCTTCCTGAGATACAGAAGCGGATTGAATCAATCATTCATCAGATACAATTTGACCGGATATGCAATGAGCTTAAAGAATGGGTTGAGGATGGTGCCCGTAACCTGGTTGAAGGAATTATTATTGTAGCGCGTTACCGTTACCCTGAGCTAAAGGAAGATGAAATCGAATATGATCTGGCAAAGTTGCGTAAAGATATATGGATTGAACTAAATGAAAACCTCACAGCGCTGGAACAAATAAAGGTATTTAATTATGTCTTTTATGATATTCACGGTTTTAACGGTAACATTACCGACTATCACAATCCCGAAAACTCTTTTATCAATAAAGTGCTTGAGAACCGAACCGGTAACCCGCTTTCCCTGGGAATTGTATATATGCTTCTGGCCCAAAGTTTAGATTTGCCTGTACATGGAATAAACCTGCCCGAACACTTTGTGCTGGCCTATACTGGCACTACTCTCAACCCCGATACACTGGAATACTCAGAAAGCAATGTATTATTTTATATCAATGCTTTTAGCCGTGGAAATGTATTTGCAGTAAAGGATATTGAAGTTTTTCTGAAGCAATTGAAACAAGAACCCAGGCCCTCATTCTTTACACCCTGCTCCAATACAGATATTGTTTTACGAATGTTGCACAACCTGATGTTTGCATACAAAAAAGCTGGTGAAGAAGGAAGAATGAAGGAAATTCAGTATCTTACCGGAATCTTTGATAAAAAGCAGGACTGAGAACTTTTTCAGTATAATCAACACATGGTAAAAGAATACTTTTTTTGAGATTCTTATCTTTGCCTGATCTTTACAATATTACAAGTTAAACTGATTCCACTACAATAATAAAAGTTTGCAAATTATGTTACTAAAGATGTTTCCTGAGAATCCTGATCCACGGAAAATACAAATGGTTCTGGAATGTCTTCGCGATGGCGGTGTAATCATTTACCCTACTGACACAGTATACAGTTTGGGTTGTGATATGCTGCAGATAAAAGCTGTGGAAAGGGTGGCAGGCATCAAAGGAGTAAAGGCTGATAAAGCAAATTTTTCAGTTATTTTCAATGATCTAAGCCATATTGCAGAGTTCACCAAACCGTTCAACACTGAGATCTACAAACTGATGAAGAAAACTCTACCCGGTCCTTTTACTTTTATTCTGAATGCAAGCAATAAGGTTCCGAAGATTTTTCAGAGCAGGAAAAAAACCATTGGTATCAGGGTTCCTGATAATCTTATTATACGACAACTTGTGGCAGACTTCGGTAACCCTTTAATTTCCACATCGGTTTATGATGAGGATGAAATAATTGAATATACTACTGACCCCGAGCTTATTCATGAAAAATACAACAATATTGTAGATATTGTAATTGATGGAGGTTTTGGCGATAATATAGCTTCAACTGTAGTTGATTGCACATCTGACACTATTGAAGTAGTGAGACAAGGAAAAGGCGATCTTGATATGTACCTGTAATCCCGGCCAATATGGTTATACGAAATTTATTCAATGACATTGATCTGCCCCATGGAAATGAAGAGGTTTTCGATTCTTTATGCAAAGCCAAAAATGTACATGTGGAAAGGATTATCAGCAACGGGCAAACCACGCCACCCGGTAAATGGTATGAACCCGAAAGGTATGAATGGGTTATTTTGCTCCAGGGCAATGCCAGTCTGGAAATGGAAGAAGGTAAAATAATACATCTTTCAAAAGGAGATCACTTACTTATTCCCGCAGGACAGAAACACAGGGTAAGCTACACAAGTAAAAAACCATTTTGCATATGGCTTGCCGTTCATTTTGACTGAGTAAGAGAAATAT
>CAYXIT010000062.1:6512-7053 GCA_964465275.1 uncultured Bacteroidales bacterium
GAGAATAATCTAAGATAGTTTTCATTTTGTTTACATTAAAATGTCTATCCTTTGAGTAAAATGCAACACGACGCCGATATAAAATAGGTTCTATTTTTATTGTTCTGCAAATAATCGGTTTTTTTCTGCTTCCAATTACGGTATATGCTCAGAGCTATAGCTTTGAAATCCCTTTTACAGAAGTGCAGGCTTATATCGAATCGGATGGCACATTATCTTTGCAATATATTATTGAATTTCAGAAGTTAATAAAAAACATCAGAGCGATTTTTGTCTAATTATTATACCGGCATCTGTTCTTCTTCAAATTTAATGGATTCCAGGATTTCCATCCAGTGATCGCGTATGACAAAAAATTCTTCGTGCAGGACTTCAGGCAAAGGATCGGCACTGGGAAATTCTTCCCGACGGTGATCAACCTGACGGCCGTTTTTCCAGAAACGGAAACAAACATGGGGCCCCGTTGCCAGTCCGGTAGATCCTACATAACCGATGACCTGTCCCTGTTCCTGGGTGTCGAATTGTCTGGTCCTGAACAGGT
>CAYXIT010000062.1:7063-13289 GCA_964465275.1 uncultured Bacteroidales bacterium
AAACATGGGGCCAGGTAGCCAGGCCGGTCATCCCCACATAACCAATCACGTCACCCTGTTCAACTCTTTTGCCGGGTTTTATACCTGAAGCAAAGCGCGACATATGCAGATATTGGGTGTCGTAAACAGAATTATGGCGGATTCTGACATAATACCCATTCCCTGACGTATAGCGAGCTTCTGTAACAACACCATCTCCAACAGAGTAAATCGGCGTACCGGTTGGGGCAGCATAATCAGTTCCGTAATGTGGCCTTCGTGTTCCCAAAACAGGATGAAGCCTGCTGGCAGAATAACCGCTTGTAATACGACCAAATTTTATGGGTGCTGCCAGGAATACCTTTCTCAGGTTTTGCCCATCTGGTGCAAAAAACCCCGATACAGTATCATTTTCAAACTTAAACCCATAAATATCCCTTCCGTGGTGCTCAAAAAACAAAGCATCAATCCGTCCTATTCCAACGGATGTTTCTCCAACAAATTCTTCTTCATAAACTACCTTAAAACGATCGCCCTGCTGAATACGATAAAAGTCAACCTCCCATGCAAGTATTTCCGATAATCTTATGGCCAGATCCGGATTAAGATTGTTTTCTGTAAGTGTAACCCAAAGCGATGAATTAATAACACCCAATGCAGTTTTTTCTACTGCTGTAACTTCTTTCTCTCCTCTTGTTATGTGAAGTGAATCGGAAACATCTACCAAAAGAAAATCCAGTGGTGAAATATCATAAATAAAATATTCGACCTTGTGTAATGTGTCATTGCTTCTGTAAATGTGATATGCATTTCCTGTTCTTACTCTCCTTGGATCAAAATGATCGCTCATTTCTTTTACAACACGATCAATAAATTGTGCTGTAAAATCAAGCTGCCCAAGAATATGCCCCAGTGTTTGCCTGTTACGCACAAGTGATGATTCTATCTGGTACTTTTCCAATTCAATCCCATATTCATCATACTGAATTTCGATTTTTTCTTCTTCAGGCAGAAATGATTCCGTAGCTGTTTCTGAATGAGAATTCTTCTTCAGAAAACCGGCAATGCCAGCAATTATCACTAAAATGAGAAGTAATGGTAAATATTTAATAAGCAACGATTTTGACAACATGGAAAGCTAATTTATAAAAAGATTATTTTTTTATTCTATCAGGCAAATCTAATAAAATATGACAAAGATAAAAATACCTTTACTCCTGTTTTAACAGTATTATTACTGATTAAGAAAATCATCCACATTTCCTGTAAGGTATAAAGCAAGAGATGCCAGAAATGCAGATATTACAACTCTTGATGCGAAAAGAACAAGAAGTGAGATTAAGACAAAACCCGTTTGTTTAAATGACGGTATTCTCAATAAAATTGCTGTACCACGCCAGAATAAAAATATCATATATACAAGTGCCACGAAATTCACAATTTGCAATATTTCATGAATTGAAGAGATTATTGAGCCAAAAAGCACCGGTGCATATGAGAAAGAGATTAAGGCAAAAGTTTTATCAAAAGATCTTTCACCTTTAAAACGTGGTGCCATAGCTGATATCATCCATGAACTCAGAAAGACAGCACTTACACTACCTAAGAAAATAACTGAAAATATCCAGTTTGGCGGCAGGTTGATCTGGTTAAACTCAGGTGAATCACCAAATATTCCGGCAAAGGAGCTTAAAAAGAACAAAGGAATGGTAAAATACACCAACACATCACGCCAGCTATAATCTCTTTCCAGCACAAATGCCCAGGCCTTTAACGGACTTGAAAACAACATCTTTATAATTCCCAGGAGTTCAGTTATGTTCACTTCAAACTATTTATCAATTCTTAAAGCAAGCGCAAAAGTAATATTTATTCATCAGGTTCAGGTCACTAATGTTATAAAAGACCCTTAAAAAATGTTTCATGGAATGTGTTTAAATTCAACCAGAACCGATATGTTTAATTTTCAGGAAATACTACTATCTTTAGGCTATCAACATTAGCTATGAACCAGAAAAGTTACATAAAAAACTACGAAATATACATGCGGCTTGAGAAATCTTTCTCTCCCAACAGTATTGAAGCCTACATCCGTGATCTTAATATCCTCATGCAATTTCTAAAGGAAAAAGATGAGAACTTTCAACTGAAGAATGTGAGCCGCGAAGATCTGAAAGAATTTCTTCACTGGACAGCAAAACTTGGTCTTTCAGCCCGCTCACAGGCAAGAATGATCTCAGGAATAAAAGGTTTCTACAAATACCTTCTGCTTGAGGATATTATTGATAAAAGCCCGGCAAGCCTGCTCAAATCTCCAAAGCTGGGCCGCAAGCTTCCGGAGGTATTATCAGTTGAAGAAATAGATAAAATGATATCGGTTATCGATATGAGTCAACCTAATGGTCAAAGAAACAGGGCAATAATTGAAATGTTATACGGGTTTCAGAATGTGTTGACCTGAAAATTCCCGATATCTTTTTCAGGGAAGAGTTTATTAAAATTACAGGCAAAGGAAACAAACAGAGAATTGTTCCTATGGGTGCTGTGGCCGCAAAGCATCTGAAGCTTTATATTGAAACCGAAAGAAAACACATAACACCCAAAAAGGGTTCTGAAAGCCACACTTTCCTTAATAACCGTGGCAACAAGCTTACACGTGTGATGATTTTTTTAATCGTGCGCAAACTCGCCGAAAAAGCCGGTATAAAGAAAACCATTAGTCCGCATACACTGCGCCACAGCTTTGCCACCCACCTGGTAGAAGGTGGTGCTGATTTGCGGGCTGTTCAGGATATGCTGGGTCATGAATCCATTACAACTACCGAAATTTATACCCATCTTGACAGGGAATATCTCAGAGAAAACCTGATCTCATACCACCCGCGCAGTAAAATAAAATATTAATTGGTATTTAACTTTTTTGCTAATCGAAGTATAAAAACTATATTTTATTTTTGATATAAACATACCCGCTTTTAAGTGAAAAACATTACTGAAAAGAAAAATATATGAACTTAAAAAACAATATTATGAAAAGTTTTACTACCGGCATTATCGCTTGCTTTTTTATTTTTATAGCACCCATAAGCGTTTCAATGGCACAGGTCGTTGTTCACAGTTCTTATTTTAATGACAGCCAGGGAGCTGAATTTGTAACAACTGGTAATATCGGAACCACTCCCTGGATCGTTAACCGTTCCGGTCCCGATTGGGGAGCACGAATTCACAACAATATCCTTGAGCTTACCAACACCGCCAGTTCAGATGCAAATGCTGTCGGATGGGTATTTGCACATCTCCAGGCAGGTGATTTCAGCAGTCCTTATAATACTACACTTGCATCCAATCCGGCTGAAGTTTCATGGTATTTCAATATGCGACAGATCCGGGGTAATCCCGCAGGTTTTGGTGGTAACAGCTACGGGGCAGCATTTGTGATCGGTGCTTCAGATGAGCAGGTTGATACAATGGGTAGTGGTTATGCTGTAGTTTTAGGTAATACGGGATCACCCGACCCTATCCGGTTTGTTAAATTCAACAATGGGATACAATCTATTGGAATTTCAGATACTATAGGTCTCATTTTTGCCACAACTCCACTCGATGATCCGACTAACAACTACATGAGCCTGAAGTTGACCTATAACCCTGCAACCCATATTTGGGAACTTTTTGGCCGGGTTGATGGCAGTAGTTTTGAAGATCCTATGTCGGGTGAACTGGTTTTGGCAGGTTCAGCAACCGACAGTGAATTCACCCAGCAAGCTCTGCCATACATGGGGGCTTACTGGCAGGGTTCTACATCCGGAAATCAAACGTCATTTTTTGATAATGTGAGTGTATGGGTTGATATTGTCGGTGCTATTCCTCCTTCAATCACCAATATAGTTCAAACACCCGATACAGAGATTACACCTGAGACAACAGTATCTGTTTCAGCTACTGTTACCCCGGGAGATGCTGAATTAGATTTTGTTGAGTTACATTGGGGTACCAGTGCCTCTGAACTGAACAATACCATTACCATGGAAAGTACAGGTAATGATGTTTTCACAACTGTGTCGGACATTCCTGCACAAGCACATAACACCACAATTTACTATGTTATATATGCTGAAGATATCGACGATGAAAATACAACATCAGCAATACAAAGTTATCTTGTATCAGATCCGGATGTGGATATAAATATAACCGTAGTAATTCACCCTGAACCTCTGACAGTTGAGCTTGGTGTACCTTTTGAAGAATTAGCCCTGCCTGAAACGATAGAGGTTTTGCTTGAAAACAGCGAAAGTATCAATCTTGAAGTAATTTGGCAGGAAGGCGATTATAATCCTGCTTTAACCGGCACCTATGGCTTATCCGGAGAGCTGGTACTTATTGAAGGTGTGGCAAACCCCGATAACTTGCAGGCTCAGATAGATGTTACTGTAACAGAACCTGACATTTCTGAACTTATTGCCGGTTGGTTCTTTCCTGGTGAAACCCAGGAAGCCGACCAGGGGATTGAAGAAAACATTGGCAAACTTATAAGCCGGGAGCCATCCTTTGAAGGTGGCTATACCTGGCCCGCCGGTGCTTCACCAGATAATCCATCTATTTCAAGCACACAATGGAACGATGGAGAAAACAGTAAATACTGGATGGTAGAGTTATCAACCCTGAATTATGGGAACATCAACCTGTCAAGCAAACAAAGATCATCCAATACCGGTCCGCGCGACTTTAAAGTTCAGTATCGCATCGGAACACAAGGAAGCTGGACAGATATCGAAAACAGTGATATTACAGTTGCCAATGATTTTGATTCCGGTGTTCTTACCGAAATCGGGCTTCCCGCAGCTTGCAACAACAAGGCCTTTCTTTTTATCCGCTGGATTATGACATCAAATACTTCTGTAAATGAAGGTGAAGTTGCTTCCGGTGGCACTTCAAGAATTGATGAAATAAGTATTAGGGGGATTTACTCAGATAATTTTCAGCGCATTGTTATTGGCACCGAAGAAATTCCGCCTTTTGAAGTAATTATTGGTACCGCTTTTGAAGAAATCAACCTGCCCGAAACTGTTACGGTATTCTTTGATGACCTTGTTTCGGAAGAGCTTGCTGTTATATGGAATGAAGATAATTACGATGGAAATACAGTCGGAACATACATTATCTCAGGCGATATTCAATTACTTGAAGGAATGGAAAATCCGGAAAACATTCAGGCCGAAGCAATAATAAATGTTGTTCCCGAACCTCAGTTCTTCTCGGTTACTTTTAATATTGACATGAGTGCAGCTGCCGGTTTTGATTCTGAGGCAGATGATGTTTACATTACCGGCTCCATGTTTGATAATGCAATACCCGGTACCTTGCCTGATGAACAGCTAATGAACCCTGACGGAAATATGATCTGGTCAAAAACCCTTGTTTTGCCCGAAGGCACTTATACCTACAAGTATTATATTAATGAGGGAATAGGCAACCCCGAGCCCGGCCCCGACAGAATTCTTGAACTTACAGGTGATATTTCCCTTGATGATATCTGGGGGGCTACCAATGTGGAAGAAATGAATGAAGAAAGAGCCATCAGAATATTCCCAAACCCGGCTTCTGAATACTTAAATATTTCATCAGAAAAGTTAATTCGTGAGATAAGAATTATGGATATTCAGGGAAAGACCCTGAAAATCTATAATTTTAATAACACCAGCACTTACATTAACCTGCCTGATTTGTCAACCGGGATATACATTCTGAATATCAGAACAGAAACTGATTTTATATTGAAGAAAATTCAAATCTACAGGTAAAAGGTGTCACATTAACAGAAATATTCGCAAAAGGGGCTGCCACAAAATGTACATTCTGGACGTTGAGCTTTTTGGAACGACTGCAAATTATCAGTCAAATACCAGCTTCGACAAGGTCAGCATCCAGCTTAGATCTTGTTTTTGAGACATCTGCTTTTTTATTGGTCATATTCATATGGTTTCAGGATGAAATGCCCTATCTTTGCACCTTACCGAAGTAAAAAAAATCTATGACCGGAAGATTAAAATCAATTGCTGTTTTTTTATATCTCTTTCTATTTTTCATTGCAGCAGCCAGTAAAGCTCAATCATCTATTGATCTGTCAAAAGACAGTTTGCCGGGATTCAGACAGGTGTATATTCATACTGTTTCTGATGTACAATTCTATGATATAACAGCAGAAAATCTCAGCGAAGAACTTCAGATTGAAGCAGAATACCCA
>CAYXIT010000062.1:13299-14780 GCA_964465275.1 uncultured Bacteroidales bacterium
TTTTGAATCAACGCTAAATCTCTCACCTTCACAAGGCAATATCAATGAAAGGATATACGTAAGGGTTTTTCCGGAAACAATCGGTTCTTTTACACCGGTAATTAATCACTTATCATCAGGATATACCACAGAGCTTACTACACACGTGAGAGCCACGGAGAATCAAATTCCCCAGGGATATTACAGCACAGCAACAACTTCCGGAAGTCGTTTAAAAACCCAGTTGCATGAACTTATAAGAAATCACCAAACCCAAACATATAGCAGCTTATGGGTTCATTTTACAACAACCGATATTACTTTTTCAGGCAAAGTTTGGGATATTTATTCTGACATACCCTGCCAGGAGCCCCCTTATCTGTTCACATTTTCTGATGATCAGGACTCGGGTTCAGGAGGTGGCTCAGAAGGAGATGTATACAACCGGGAGCATTCCATGCCAAGATCATGGTTTGGGGGTGATGTTGATCCTATGAACACAGACCTGTACCATCTTTATCCGGTTGATAAATACGTAAATGCCCAACGTGCCAATTTCCCTTTTGGTGTTGTTGAAGCACCATACTGGACATCCTTAAATGGTGGAAAACTGGGTAATAATACAGCCGGCGACACTTATACCGGTGTAGCTTTTGAACCTATTGATGCGTATAAAGGTGACTTGGCCAGGTCTTTCTTTTATATGGTAACACGTTATGAAGACCGGATTGAGAGCTGGACATACACTGAAGAAGGAAATAACATGCTCGATCATAATAAATACCCCGGTTATCAGCCCTGGGTAATTCAAATGCTTATGAACTGGCACAATAATGATCCTGTTAGTCAAAGAGAACGTTTACGTAACGATGCTGTTTATGAAATTCAGGGGAATAGAAATCCTTTTATTGATCAACCTGAATTTGTTGAAATGATCTGGGGTGATACAACACTACAAACATCATTTATTGATCAGAAAAATTACGTAAGGTTTTATCCTAACCCCGCCAGAGACAATGTACATTTTACATCTGATATACATGTGGATAGAATTGCTATATTTGATTCAAACGGAAAAGAAATAAAGGAACTCAGTGATATAGGAAACACAGGTGTAATAAATATATCATCCTTCACTGCAGGTGTTTATTTTATAAGGTATTTTACTACGGGTAATACCGGATTAATTAAACTAGTGATTTACCCACCCGGACGACCATAAAAATAAAAAGGTGCTTTTTTACTAAACTTTATTAATTACTTAATAAATTAGGTTATACCCCGTTGTTTATTATAGAATTCTGCCTAATTTTGCAGCATCAATACAGCATCTGATTTTCCCATTCTTGCAACATTTTTTCAATGATTAATTTTTGGAAACATTTCATTCTAATACTGTTTCTTCTTTTACTTATAAACCCCGTTTTACTTAGTGGCCAATCATCCAGAGAGTATTACAAGACAGGATTGAGTTTAGTGGCTCAACAGAATTATACAGAAGC
>CAYXIT010000062.1:14790-19078 GCA_964465275.1 uncultured Bacteroidales bacterium
TATTCAAAATTTCGATGAAGCCATAGAACTTACACCGGATTTTTATGAGGCCTATTTTGAAAGAGGCCGTTCATATTTATTCATTGGTGAATTTGAAAAGGCAAAAAATGATTTCTCAAATACTATTAAATACAATCCGGATTTTGCCGATGCTTATCTCTTAAGGGCTCATTCATTATCTGCCACCGGACAGCATCAGAAGGCAATGGAAGACTACAATCACACTATTGATGTTGATCCTGACAACGTTCAGGCATTCCTGAAACGATCAGAAATACATATAAGAAACAGTAATATCAAAGCTGCACTGGCTGATCTGACCAGGGTAATAGAATTGGGGCATATAAATCCTAATGTATATCTTAACCGGGGTAAACTTTTTGAGCAAAATGGCAATCCGGAAAGTGCAATGGAAGATTTTTGCAAGGCACTTGAATTGGATTCAATGCACGCTGAACTGCGTTATGAAAGGGCTATTCTTCTTTATGACATGAAAGAATATAAGCAGGCTGCAGATGATCTTTCCCTTGCAATTGAACATGGAATTGACACTCAGCACATATATCAACTTCGGGCCGATGCAAATTTTCATGCGAATAATTACGAGGAAGCTATAGAAGATTATACGATACTGATTAATCGTTTTATGCTTCGAAATGAAGAAACGCAGTTTAAAAGAGCCCTTTCCTATTACTTGGCGGAAGAATACGAGGCTGCTATAAGGGATTTTACCAGGGTTATTGGTCAAAATAAAGAAAATGAAACTGCCTTTATTTATCGCGCTGATTCTTATTACAGATCAGGCCGGGAGTCTCTGGCCGAAATTGATTTTAATAATGCCACTGTGATCAACGATCAAAACCCTTTGATTTATACAAAAAGGGGGTTGATGTACCTTGAAAAAGAAAAATATCCCGAAGCCTATGACGACCTGAATCTGGCAATAGAAATAGATCCCTGTGCCGATAATTTGTTTTTAAGAGCGCAAATACTTATTGCGATGGGAAATATAGAAGAAGCATGCGACGACCTGCAAAAAGCTGCAGAGATGGATCATGAAAAAGCATTGGAAGAACTTAATATACATTGTCGCTGATCAGGATTTCTTTTATCATTTAAATGATTCCAAAAAAAAAGGATGAACCGAAAAGTTCATCCTTTTTTTATTTTGAACTGCTAATGAAAGTTGATTATTCCTTTGATTCTTTTGATTCATTTTTATCAGAATCATCAGATTTTTTTTCAGCTTTTGCATCATCTTTTTCTTCTTTCTTAGCTTTGGATTTGGAAGTTTCTTCTTTAGCAGCAGCCTTTTTATCATCAGTTGCTTTGCCAGTCTCAGGAGTTTCTTCCATTTTATCAGCTTGGGCAGTCTCCTTCTTTGCAGGCTTTTCCTTTGCTTCTGCAGTTTCTTTAGCCTTAGGTTCAGCTTTTTCTGCTTCCGGAGCTTCTTCAGCTTTAGACTCAGCTTTCTTTGTTTCTGCTTTTGGAGCATCTTCAGCTTTAGGTTCAGCCTTTTTTGCTTCTGTCTTTTCTGCTTTTGGAGCCTCTTTAGCTTCTTCCTTTTCTGCTTTTGGAGCTTCTTCGGTTTTAGGAGTTGCTTTCTTTGGTGATTTCTCTGATTTTTCAAGATCACTTCTAAGATTTGCCAATACACCCAAATCACCAAGAGTCGTTTTCTCCATTGAATCCTTCACTTTCTTAACGACCTTTTTGGTTGTTTTCTCCTGGGCACGTTTTTCAGCAACAGCTGAAGCTTTTTCCTTGTTCTGAGCGTCCTGATATACTTTGGAGTGAGAAACAACAATTTTTTTGCTGTCTTTATTGAATTCAATTACTTTGAAGTCAAGGGTTTCATCCATTTTAGCAGTAGTTCCGTCTTCTTTCACAATATGACGTGTTGGGGCAAAACCTTCAACACCATAAGGTAAAGCAACGATTACACCTTTATCTGATGATCCAACAATGGTACCCTGGTGAACTGAATCAAGAGTAAATACAGATTCGAATACATCCCATGGGTTTTCTTCCAGTTGTTTATGGCCCAGACTTAAACGACGGTTCTCTTTGTCAACGTCAAGAACAACCACCTCAATACTTTCACCTATTTTGGTAAATTCAGCCGGGTGTTTGATCTTTTTGCTCCATGACAGGTCGCTGATATGTATCAATCCGTCAACACCTTCTTCAAGCTCTACGAAGATACCGAAGTTGGTAAAGTTTCTTACTGTAGCGGTATGTTTGCTGTTAACAGGATATTTCTCATGGATATTTTCCCATGGATCAGGAATCAGTTGTTTTATACCCAAGGACATTTTTCTATCTTCGCGGTCCAGTGTAAGAATAACTGCTTCCACTTCATCACCAACCTTCAGGAAGTCCTGAGCAGTGCGCAGGTGCTGTGACCATGACATTTCAGAAACGTGAATAAGACCTTCAACACCGGGAGCAATTTCAATGAATGCACCATAATCAGCAATTACAACAACTTTTCCTTTCACCTTGTCACCCACTTTAAGCTCGGGGTCAAGAGAATCCCATGGATGAGGTGTAAGTTGTTTAAGTCCGAGGGCGATTCGTTTTTTGTTGTCGTCGAAGTCAAGGATAACAACATTTATCTTCTGATCAAGCTCTACAATCTCTTCAGGGTGATTTATACGGCCCCATGACAAGTCGGTAATGTGCACCAGACCATCAACTCCACCTAAATCAACAAAGACTCCATAAGAAGTAATGTTCTTAACTGTACCTTCCAGTATCTGTCCTTTCTCAAGTTTTGAGATGATTTCTGCTTTTTGAATCTCAAGTTCAGCTTCAATAAGAGCTTTATGCGAAACCACAACGTTTTTATACTCATGATTAATTTTCACAACTTTGAATTCCATGGTTTTACCCACATAAATATCATAATCGCGGATTGGTTTCACATCAATCTGAGAACCGGGAAGGAAGGCTTCAATACCAAAAACGTCAACAATTAATCCACCTTTGGTACGACATTTCACATAACCATTAATGATTTCATCATTTTCCATGGAAGAATTGATTCTTTCCCAGGACCTGAGTGTTCGTGCTTTTTTATGAGAAAGGACCAGCTGACCGCTTGTATCTTCCTGGCTTTCCACATAAACTTCAATTTTATCTCCGGGCTTAAGATCGGGGTTATAACGTACTTCTGCAGCCGGAATAACACCATCTGACTTGAAGCCAATGTTTACAACGACCTCACGGTTGTTCATAGAAACAACAGTACCGTCAATTACTTCACCTTCGCCAATAGACTTAAGTGTTTCATCATAGATACTTTCAAGACGTTCTCTTTCCGATTTGGAATATGTGTCTTGCCTTTTCCCTACTGAATCCCAGTCAAAGTCACCGGGTTCGGGAAGTTCATCTGTTTTTACTGCTTCTTCTACTTTTTCATCAACCACAGCGGCGGCAGCATCTTTTGATTCTTCTTCAGCAGGTACTTCCTCTTCAGTCTTTTTTTCTTCTTCTTTTGCTTCCGTTTCAGGAGTTTCTTCTACAGGCTTCTCTTCCGCTTTTGCTTTAGGCGTTTCGGCCTTTTGATCGTTGGTGTTTTCAACAGCGTCATTGTTGTCGGCTGCCAAGTTTTTGTTTTCTTCTGACATTTAAGTTAATAATTAAAATACTGTGGTAACCGCAGTTACCGGGTTAAACAATAATTGAATTAAGGCCCACAAATTGGGACTGCAAAAGTACATAAATTCTTCACAAAGAAAAAACTAAAAATCAAGTTTTTAACATGATAGTCAAGGATATAAAAAGAAAAACCGGACAAATGGTTTTGCCCGGTTATATAAGTTATAAAAGGCTAATTAAGCTGAAAAATCAATAGGTTTACTAACTTTTTCTTTTTCCAATGCCAGATCTACCGCTTCAATCATGTCTTTTATATAATGAAAGGTTAGTCCTTTGATATAAATAGGATTTATATCATCAACATCTTTTTTATTCTCCCTGGAAAGTATCACATCTGTCATATTTGCTCTTCGCGCAGCAAGGATCTTTTCCTTTATACCTCCCACAGGTGTGACCTTACCCCTTAGGGTAATTTCGCCTGTCATTGCTACACCAGGTTTTACTTTTCTCTGGGTGAATGCCGAAGCTATTGATGTTGCCATTGTAACTCCAGCAGAAGGTCCATCTTTTGGAATTGCTCCTTCTGGTACATGAATATGAAACGAGTTGTTTTCTAACACTTCTTTGCTAATACCCAGACGTTTAGCATTGGTTCTTACATACGATACCGCAGCCATTGCGCTTT
>CAYXIT010000063.1:0-18717 GCA_964465275.1 uncultured Bacteroidales bacterium
TGTCGGAGCAAAAGGCAGGCTGGAGATGCAAAAAGTTCCTGCCGCCGGCTATCATATCATAGGTCTTAACATATCGGGTTTACAGCGGCGTATTACATGGAAAAACCTGCTGGTTCCTCTAAAGCTCATTGACAGTCTTATTAGGTCAAAGAATATTGTAAAACGATACAAGCCCGATGTAGTTATCGGTGTGGGAGGCTATGCAAGCGGTCCTTTGGTGAGGGCAGCAGCAAGACAGGGAATACCAACGCTTATTCAGGAGCAAAACTCCTATGCCGGCTTAACAAACAAACTGCTGGCAAAAAGAGTGAACAAGATTTGTGTGGCATATGAAGGGATGGAGCGGTTTTTTCCGGCCGAAAAAATTTATCTAACAGGTAACCCTGTGCGTGATGATATTTTAAACGCATCTGATAAAAAGCAAACAGCACTTAAATTTTTCAATCTAAGCAATGAAAAAAAGGTAGTTCTGGTTGTGGGTGGAAGTCTGGGTGCCCGATCAATGAATGAAGCGATAAAAGAAAGCATAAAGGAACTGGCTGATAATAATTTGCAGATTATATGGCAAACCGGTAAGTTCTTTTCTCAGCAGGCAAAGAATGTTTCGGATGGGATAAAAGGAATAAGTGTTCATGCTTTTATTGACAGGATGGATCTGGCTTATGCCGCGAGTGATCTGGTGGTGTCACGTGCGGGAGCTATTGCAGTAAGCGAAATTTGTGCTCTTCAGAAGCCGGCAATCCTGATTCCGTCACCATATGTTGCTGAAGATCACCAAACCCGCAATGCCATGGCACTGGTAAATATAAATGCTGCCGTGTTGGTTGCAGATAAAGATGCCCGGGATAAACTTGGGACAGCTATTCTTGATTTGATCTTTGATGAGAATAAAATTTATAAACTAAAGGAAAGTATAGCCAGAATGTCATACCGCGATGCAGCAAGTAATATTGCCGGAGTGGCATTAAGCCTGGTAAAAAACTAATATATGCACACAAACGATATTCATAGTATTTATTTTCTCGGTATCGGAGGTATTGGTATGAGTGCCCTGGCAAGGTATTTTCTTTGGCAGGGTAAGTCCGTTTCAGGTTATGACAGAACGGAGACATCGCTGACACGCACCCTCGAAGCCGAAGGAGCAAAAATACATTATCGTGAAGAACCTCAAAGTATTCCCTTTGATATTGATATTGCTGTGTATACGCCCGCTGTCCCAGAAACAAACAAGGAATTTGTTTTTCTGAGAAAGAAAAATACCAGGTTGATAAAACGTGCTGAGATGCTCGGGTTTATATCTTCTGAAATACCCACCATTGCGGTAGGCGGAACCCATGGAAAAACTACCGTTACCACTATTCTTGCACATATTTTTAAAACTGCAGGTGCTGAATTCTCTGCATTTATGGGTGGCATAAGTGCAAATTACAATACCAACTTTATTGGATCAGAAAATCCCGGATGGATCATTGCCGAAGCTGATGAATACGACAGGTCATTCCTGCATCTGAAACCACGTATTGCAATCATTACTTCCATGGACCCGGACCATCTCGATGTTTATGGAAGTTTTCAGAATCTGGAAGAATCCTTTACGAAATTTGCAAAGAATGTTGCAAATGATGGTAAGTTGATAGTGCATCAATCATTAATGGGAAAAGAATTGGGTGATGCAGAAAAGTATTACTATGCTCTGCAGGCTGGTAACGGTTTTAAAATTGATGATATTACACTATCTGATGGGGTTTATAATTGTGTTATAAGCTGGCCGGAAAACAAACATTCATTCCGGTTTTATTTACCTGGCCGGCATAATCTTGAGAATGCTCTTGCAGCAGCTTCTGCAGCAGTAACAGCCGGGTTGCCCTGGACACAGATAAAGAAAGCTCTTGAGTCTTATAAAGGAGTTAAACGACGTTTCGAAATCCATCTTAACAGGCCCGATATTGTTTTTGTTGATGATTATGCACACCATCCATCAGAGATCAAAGCATGCATCAACGCAGCACGTGAATTCTTCCCGGGCAGAAAAATAACAGGAGTATTTCAGCCACACCTTTTTTCGAGAACCAGGGATTTTGCAGATGGATTTGCTGAAACACTCGAAAAACTTGACGAAATTATCCTTTTGCCAGTTTATCCGGCAAGAGAATTGCCCATTGAAGGTGTAAATTCTGAAATGATATTCAATAAGCTTAAGAACGGTAAAAAATTCCTGATGGATGGGGATGAGCTTATGGAACATCTTAAAAACAAAAAACCTGATGTTTTAATAACAATGGGTGCAGGAAATATCGATCAATATGTTGAATCCATTAAAGAAAGGCTTGAGAAATGATTAAAAAAGTATTGAGCATAATCCTTTATTCCGCAATCCCTCTGGGTATTTTTATCCTTTTGGGATTTGCAGTGGAGAGCAACAAAAATATGCCCTGCAAAAGCCTTATTGTAGAAGTTAATGGTGATCAGTCGTTCGTGGATTCTGCTTATGTGGCCGGCAGGATCATATCGCAATTTGGCCTCGAAGATGAAAAAAAGATCGGGGAAATTTCGCTCAGAAACATCGAAGATCTGGTAAGCAAGATTTATTATGCCGAAGACAGCCGGGTTTACAGAACCATTGATGGCGACATAAAGGTGACTGTAAAACAACGAGAACCCATTGCACGTGTGATCAATTCGCACAACGAATCATTTTATATCGATACCGAAGGGAAGTTAATGAAAACTTCTGATCGTTATACGGCACGGGTAGTGGTAGTAACAGGTCATATCTCAGCAAGGTATTCTCCAAATTTTGATCTGTATGCTGCTCAAAAACAGGATGAGATCAGTCAATCCCAAAGAGTTTTGATGGGTCTGAATGAACTGATCATATATATCAGAAATGATTCATTCTGGGATGCCTGGATTGATCAGATCTATGTTACAAGGACCGGTGATTTTGAGCTGGTCCCTAAAAACGGTTCTCATGTAATAGAATTTGGCAAGGCTGAAAATATCGACGAAAAATTCAATAAACTCCTGTTATTTTATCAAAACGGACTTACCCATTTGGGTTGGAATAGTTACAACAGGATCAATTTAAAATTTAAAAACCAGATTGTTTGTTCAAAATAAATGCTGCTATGGTACCAACTGAAATTATTGTAGGTTTAGACATTGGCTCAACAAAGATTGCTTGTATTGTTGGGCGAAAAAATGAATACGGAAAAGTAGAAATTCTTGGACTTGGGAAAAGTCCGTCACTTGGCGTAAGTCGCGGTGTTGTGGCAAATATCCAGCATACTGTCGACTCTATCCGGGCCGCCGTTAATGAAGCGGAGCAAAAGTCGGGTGTAGAGATCAGGGTGGTCAATGTGGGTATTGCCGGCCAGCATATCCGCAGTCTGCAGCACCGCGGAAGCATAATGCGTAATACAATTGAGGAGGAGATTGAACAGAATGATGTGGATAACCTCATCGATAACATGTACAAACTGGTGCTGCCGCCCGGGCAGGAGATCATTCATGTTATACCACAGGATTATATTGTTGATAACGAACAGGGCATAAGAACACCCATTGGTATGGCAGGGATTTGCCTGGAAGCTAATTTTCATATTATAACAGGTCAGTTAGCAGCAGCACGAAATATTGAAAAATGTGTTTCCAAGGCAGGGCTTGAAATTGCCGAGTTGATTCTTGAGCCCCTTGCTTCCTCAGAAGCGGTTTTAAGTGCCGAAGAAAAAGAAGCCGGCGTGGCACTTATAGATATTGGCGGTGGTACAACCGATATTGCCATCTTCCAGGATAACATAATACGCCATACAGCTGTAATTCCTCTGGGAGGTAATGTGATAACGGAAGATATTCGTGAAGGTTGCTCTATTATCAAAACCCAGGCTGAAGCATTGAAAGTGAATTTTGGTTCCGCACTGGCCAGCGAAAACCGCGATGAAGAAATCGTATCTATACCTGGATTAAAGGGAAGGGATCCCAAAGAAATTTCTCTGAAAAACCTGGCCAATATTATTCAGGCCAGAACCGAAGATATTATTGAACAGGTTTACTATGAGATACGCAATTCAGGATTTGAGAACAAACTTATTGCCGGTATTGTATTAACCGGTGGTGGTAGTCAGCTGAAGCATATTGCTCAGCTCACATCCTTTATGACCGGCATGGATACACGTATTGGATATCCTGGCGAACATTTGGGTAAGGCGCCATCCGATGAAGTAGCCAAACCCATGCATGCCACCGGAGTTGGTCTGGTATTACAGGGATTCCTGAATGCAGAAAAACAAAAAAACAGAAACAACTCCAAAGTGGTCAATCACTCCGAAAAAACCAAGGGCAATTTCTTTGACATGATCCTGCAAAGAGGCAAACAATTTTTCGAGAATGATAGCTCTGATTAGGTTGAAATTATTAACAATTTCGCCTAAAAAGCTGTTGATAAATTATTTAATCATCACAATTCAAAAAAATTCTAAATAACTACCTTAGAACCAGAAAATATGATAAAAGATATGATCAATTTCGATTTACCAAAAAACCAATCATCAGATATTAAAGTACTGGGTGTCGGAGGCGGAGGTAGTAATGCTGTAAATTACATGTTCAAGCAAGGTATTGAAGGTGTTGATTTTATAGTGTGCAATACCGATGCACAGGCGCTCGACAATAGTCCTGTACCCAATAAAATTCAGCTGGGCGTAAGCCTTACCGATGGCCGGGGCGCAGGGAGCATTCCGGAAGTTGGCAAAAATGCTGCCATTGAAGATATTGAAAGGATACGTGAAATCCTGGAGAAAAACACCAAAATGCTCTTCATTACTGCCGGTATGGGCGGTGGTACCGGTACCGGTGCAGCCCCTGTTATTGCCAAAGCATCAAAAGAAGCAGGTATATTAACCGTTGGAATCGTAACCATTCCTTTTGCCTTTGAAGGCAGAAAAAGGAGAATGCAGGCCGAAGAAGGACTGAAGGAACTTAAGGAAAGTGTTGATGCATTGATAGTAATATGTAATGATAAGTTACGCGAATTATACGGCAATCTTTCTGTTACCGATGCTTTTTCAAAGGCCGATAATGTACTTACCACCGCTGCCAAGGGAATTGCAGAAATTATAACCCTTACCGGCGGTGTAAACGTTGACTTTGCCGATGTAAAAACCGTTATGTCGGGCAGCGGTGTGGCTATCATGGGAAGTGGAAGCGCCGAAGGAGAAAGCCGTGCCAGCAAGGCCGTGGAAATGGCTCTTGCATCACCACTGCTTAATGATAACAACATAAGGGGCGCCAGCAACGTATTGCTCAATATCATAAGTGGAAAAGAAGAGATACTTATGGATGAGATTACCGAAATCACCGATTATATCCAAATGGAAGCAGGTTCTACTGCTGATATAATCTGGGGTTATGGAAAGGATGAAAACCTTGGTAATAAAATTAATGTTATCATTGTTGCAACAGGCTTTGGCGAAAACTCAGATCTGGGGTTTAACCTGGATGTGAAACCGGCAAAAAAAGTTGTTCGCAACCTTGACGATACAATCAAAGAGAAGAATGTAGAGAAAAAAGAAGAAAACAGGGATGAAATGAAACTGATCTCACGCAAAACTTCTTCAGGACAGTCAGGAGGATCTTCAACAAAAGACAACAATACTGAAAGTTCTTCTTACAGCTTTAATTTTGATGTGGATACAGATTCTGATAATGATCAGTTTAAGCCCCGTTTCATCGGACCAACTGATGAAAAGGCTTCTGCTGGTAAAACGGATAAAGGAAAAGTAACCAAAGATGATGATAAGAAGGAAGATGACCATCTCAATGATTTTGACCTGCGGAAAAAAGCTATTGAACGTGAGCAAAGACTAAGAGATCTGAGTCTGAAGCTGAAAACACCCGAAGGATTGCAGGATCTTGAAAAAGAACCTGCCTATGTAAGAAGAAATGTTTCTTTGAATAAAGTACCGGCGAGTTCTGAATCGCACGTTTCAAGATATACCCTCATTGATGAAGAAGGTAAAACCCAGATTAAGTCCAATAATTCCTTTCTTCACGATAATGTTGATTAAGTGTTTGGCTGTAATTTTTGCTTGGGCCTTCCGCATTTGCGGAAGGCTTTTTTTTTAACTCAATATTTGGTTTGCTGATTTTCTTTTACCAGAGAAGTGGTGAATTTTTTGTAAATTTGCAAAGTTTTTCACCACAAAAATTTTAACATAGCTGCTCGTTATGTTTTCTAATCCCCCTTTTTTTATGCGCAAACTGTTGTATTTATTTATTATTGGTTCTTTATTATTTACCTTTTCGGGGTGTGAGTCTGACGATCCTGATAAAATTGCTGAAAGAGACAGACAGAAACTACTTGATTATATTGAAGAGAATGAACTTGATGCCATTGAGCACTCATCAGGTTTGTTTTATGTTGTTGAAAGGGAAGGCACTGGTTCTGTTGAACCTGATTTAAATTCCTTAATTAAAATCAGATATACAGGTTATTTACTTGATGGAACTGTTTTCGATTCAAGCAATGGTGCAAATTTAAGGCTGGGAGGCACCATCAGAGGATGGCAAATCGGAATTCCGCTTTTCAGAGAAGGAGGAAAGGGAATACTTTTGATCCCTTCTGCTTTGGGCTATGGTACCTGGGCCCAGCCTGGTATCCCGAGAAATTCATGTCTTGTTTTTGAATTTGAATTACTCGGAATAATTTAATGCTGAAAACAAGGCACCTTCATAAAAAGCCTTTTCAAAAAAGTTTAAAAATAATCTTTACTACGATGAATCGCTGGAACAGTCTCCGGAATAAGCTTTCCTGGTATAAAGAATGGCCGGTAAAATATATGTTTAAGTTTATTGTACCTGCAGATATGGAAAAAATTGCAAGGGTCGAGTCATTATTCGCTAATCATGCAACCATATACCGCAAAGAATCGAAAAAAGGAAATTATGTGAGTATAACCGCAAAACAACAAATGCAAGATCCTGAACAGATCATTGATATTTATAAAAAAGCTACCTTGATTGAAGAAATTGTGAGCCTGTAATGTTTAAAAACTTATAAATGTAATTAACTATCTTTGCACAAAATTTAAAGTAATAACGAATGGCGAATATCAGAGAATTAAAAAAAGATATCAATTTCCTGATGGAGGAAGTGATAGAGACCTGTTTTTTACATTATCATATTAAAGGAAATGATAAGAAAGAACAAGAGAAAATTGATCAGATCATTGACGAAATAATATTGAAACGAAATGAATTGATTCAAAAAGTAAACAACCCCGATGTTAAAGAAGGTAAGCGACCCGGGAAAAAATACTACAATGATATTATCAGTGATATGGTCAAAAAGGCTGAAGAATCTTTTGAAAAGCTAAATGTTTCTGAAAAGTAACACATTGTAAGTGATTAAAAGGAGGGGACATTTCTTTCACAATGTCCCCTTTTTTTTGAGTAATTTCAATTATTCAGTTAATAAAAATCGGGTTGTAAATAATTGGGTTGAATAAAAATGATAAACTGTCTGCTATAAACATAAAGGATCATGAGAGAAAAATCACCGTACAATAAAAATAACAGGAAAGGGCGTATTGAAAAACAATCACCAGGAAGAGGAAAAGGAACAGGAAAAGGAATAGGAAACCAGCGCTACACAAAAACAGATTCCGGTTCAGATTCAGAATCATCTGACAAAAGAAAAGATACCAGGCCATACAGTAAAGGAGCTGGTAAGCCTGCTTTCAGGAAAAAGTGGGGAGATTCTGACTTTAAAAGGAGCGGAAAAAAGGGCCAGGAACCCCCAAAAAGATCAACCGATGGTAAAACAAGATTGAATAAATTTATAGCCAATTCAGGGGTTTGTTCCCGGCGCGAGGCAGATATGCTTATAACTGCCGGGGTGGTTACTGTAAACGGGAAAATAGTTACTGAGTTGGGCACGAAAATCAATCCCGGCGACGTTGTTGTTTACGATGGTAAAAAACTGACAGCCGAAAAAAAGGTGTATATACTTTTAAATAAACCAAAAGATTATATTACCACAGCCGATGATCCTCAGGGGCGAAAAACAGTAATGGAACTGGTTAAAAATGCAGGCAGACAGCGGCTTTATCCGGTTGGCAGGCTCGACAGAAATACCACAGGCCTGCTTGTAATGACAAATGATGGTGATCTGGCCAAGAATCTGACCCATCCCAAACATGGTGTAAAAAAGATTTATCATGTTCACCTTGATAAGCCGGTTACAAAAGCTGATATGCAGCAAATTGCAGCAGGAGTTATCCTGGATGATGAAAAAATTGTTCCCGATGTAGTTGATTATGCAGGAAAGAATGATGATAAAACGCAGGTGGGTATTGAACTGCATTCGGGACAAAACAGGGTTGTCAGAAGAATTTTCGAATCACTTGATTATAAGGTTTTGAAACTGGACAGAGTGGTTTTTGCCGGACTGACAAAAAAAGATCTTCCCCGCGGCAAATGGCGTTACCTGTCAGAAAAAGAAGTCAGCTTCTTGAAAATGGTAAGGTAGATCCGGTTCAAAACCCAAAAAAGATTAAATGCGCAACCTCGCGGTTTTTATTACGTATTATAAGTAAATTGGGTTTGGATTTATCAAATGATCAGGTTTTTTAAAAACAACAAAATATATATCTGGCAGTTTGCCCGCCTTGCAACCATATCAGGGCTGGTTTTTTGTGTTGCTCTTATTCTTGTTATGAGCATACTTGCCTGGCTTTATCGCGATAATGTTAAAGAAAGTTTTCTGGCACGGGTAAATGAAGGTTTGAAAACAGAGATCATTGTTGGTGATTTATCATTGAATATTTTCAGAAATTTTCCATCCGTGTCACTCACCCTGAGTGATGTTACCATGCTTGGATCGGCTCAACCCACAGATACATTGCTTAGTGCCAGCCGAATATATTTCAGATTAGGTATTCCGGATATGATCCGGGGAAACTATTCAGTGAAGCAGCTGGAAATTGCGCAGGCCCGGATAAATATGAAGCTTCTTCCCAATGGAACAAACAACTATACTTTCTGGGAAACAACAAAACAGGATAATGAATCTGTTGATTCAGGTGATTTTACATTTCAGCTTCAAAGTGTTGTTTTCAATAAAGTGGAATACATATTTCAGGATACCGGCAATGATCACACTGTAAAGTTCCTGCTGCAAAAAGCTGTGATGAAGGGCGATTTTACCCGTGATACCTATGTTATGGAATTTAATGGCGATTTGTACCTTGATGAGCTAAAAACATCGGGAACATTAATGGCCGGTAATCGCAATATGAATCTTGAATTTATTCTGAACGTTTATAACAATAATGTTTTAAGGATAAGCAAGGGAAATTTTGCTTTTGGCAGTCATACTTTTACATCCGAAGGCATTCTTGATTTTTCATCTGATGAAGGATGGATTGATCTGGAAATATCTGCCCGAAAAGTAAATCTTGATGAACTTATACATGATCTGCCATCTGCATATGCAAAATATTTTGAAGGTTACCGTAGTAAAGGAGAGTTATACTTTGATGCCATAATCAAAGGCCCGCTAAGCCAGGATGAAAGTCCGCAGGTACAGGCTGTTTTTGGTATTGAAAAGGGGGAAGTATACCATCGGAAGGCCGGTATCAGAGTTGAAGATATTTCTTTTGATGCTGTTTTCTCAAACGGATCTCAGAAAAATAAGACGACATCGGAATTTGACCTGAATGATTTTCAGGCAAAATTAAATGAAGGTACCATTCAAGGTAGAGGATCATGGTACAACTTTGAAGAACCTGAAATCGATTTCAGGCTTTTTTCCGATATCAATGCCCACGAGTGGGTGAAGCTCCTGCAACTCGATACTGTTTCGCAAGCATCGGGTGATTTACTTATTGATCTGGAGTTTGTTGGCAAACTGGGACAAAACAATACTTTTACTGCAAAGCACTTTTTGTCAAGCCAAATGAAGGGTGAAATTAAGGCCCGTGATCTGAATCTGAAGCTTAAAAATGATCCGCTGGATTATAACTCTGTTAATGCTGATTTCCTTTTTAATAACAATGATGTTGTTGTTGAGCGATTTTCAGGAAATGCATCTGAGAGCAGTTTTGATATGAACGGTTATTTTCGAAATGTTTTACCATGGCTGCTTCTTGACAATGAACGCTTATTGGTTGACGCAAGATTAAAGTCGGGAAATCTGAATTTTAATCAGCTCTTACAGCATACTGTAAGTGAAAGCGATACAACTTACCGGCTCCGTTTATCCGATAAGATAAATTTTAACATCAGGGGTGATATCGACAAACTCACTTTCCGCAAATTTGAAGCAGAAAATGTGAAAGGCACATTAAGTATGCGCGACAAAGTTTTTTATGCCGATAACATTTCCTTTTCCACTATGAAAGGAACTATTCGTGCATCGGGTTTCATTAACGGGAAAAATGATGATTTCCTTGTAATAGGAAGTAATGCTACCTTTCATGATGTAGATGTGCATGATTTGTTTTACCAGATGGGAAATTTCGGGCAAACGAGTATTCAGGATGAAAACCTGCAAGGGAGAATAACGGCACAGGCAAATTTTGTTTCTCGGTGGAGCCCTTCGCTTGAAATTGACTGGAAATCTCTTGAAACCACTGCCGATATAAGGGTGGAAAATGGTGAACTGATCAACTATAAACCTATGCTTGCTCTGTCAAGGTTTATAAGGGTTGGTGATCTGAACCTGGTAAAATTTTCTACCCTGGAGAACCAGATCAGGATCAAGGATCAGAAAATCATAATTCCTGATATGGAAATCAATTCCGATGCTATCAATATTGAACTTGCCGGTGAGCACACTTTCAATAATGAAATAGAATATCGCTTACAGGTGCTTTTATCTGATTTGCTGGCCCGGCAAAATCGTCAGAACCGAAACCCCCAGGAAGAATACGGAGATATTATTGATGACGGGTTGGGACGTACAACGCTGTTTTTGCTGATCACCGGCACCATTGATGATCCGGTTTTTAAATATGACAGTAAGGGAGTAAGAGAAAAACTAAGGGAAGATCTCAGGCAGGAACGGGAAAATTTGCGGAATATCCTGAGAGCAGAATTTGGTCTGAATAAAGACGATTCATTACCTGATGGAACTCCCAGGCAACCTTCATCACGTGATAAAGAAAAACAGGAGATTCGTGAGCGCGAGAAAGGTAAATTTGTAATTGAATGGGATGATGATTAATTTTATTAAACCAAATCCTTAAAGTTTACATTATGGTAAAAACTTCCGATTTTGTTTTTAAAGCCGGAAACGGGCTTTCCTTATTCAATCCTTCTTTCTCAGATAATTATTCTTCCAAAAAGGATGCAAAGCCAGATTTTAAGGAACAGATAAAAACTTTACGTAAATTGCAGAGTATGTTGTATGCCCAGGCAAGGCATGGTGTACTCATTATATTGCAAGCTATGGATGCAGGCGGCAAAGATGGTGTTATAAAACATGTGATGGCTGGTGTTAACCCGCAGGGTTGTCAGGTTAAAAGTTTTAAAGCCCCTTCCAGTGAAGAACTTGCTCATGATTTTATGTGGCGATGCTTCAAAGCTATGCCCGAAAGAGGAAACATCGGTATTTTTAATCGTTCTTATTATGAAGAGGTTCTTATTGCCAAAATTCATCCCCGTCTTCTTGCCAACCAAAATTTACCATTCTACCATAATAAACTCCATAAAGATCAGGAGTTCTGGAATACACGTTATCAGGATATTGTGAATATTGAAAAGTATTTTGCTCATAATGGCTATACTGTATTGAAATTTTTTCTCAATATTTCGCATGAAGAACAAAAGAGACGCTTCCTTTCACGTATTGAAAATCCTGAGAAAAACTGGAAGTTTATGATGAGTGATGTTATAGAACGACAGCACTGGGATGAATACCAAAGTGCCTATAAGGAAATGCTTGAAAATACTTCGCATAAAACGGCACCCTGGTATGTAATTCCTGCGGATAAAAAATGGTATATGCGATTGGTGATCAGTAAAATAATTGTGGAAAAGCTCAACGAACTTGATTTAAGCTATCCGCAGGTAAATGAGAAGCATATTCAAGACATGAGTAAGGCCGAAGAAATGCTCAATAATGAGTGAAGCTTGATCATCAGGTATGTAAATGTAACCCGAAAAAATAATATCGGGCTTTACCAAACGTTAGCTTGTAGAATATAATCATATAACCTTATTTAATTTTCGGTCAGGGGAATTATAAGGTAGTAAGTTTCTGATAATTAATTATCTTACTTTGGACATTTACAATAAAAAGCAACGCTGGAAGATCTATCTGCTGGGATTTGCAGCCGCAATAGTTGGTTTATCTCTTTATTATACAAACATCATTGTTAATAAGATTGCCGACGATGAAATACAGAAAGTGCGGATCTGGGCCGATGCTGTTCAGAACAGAGCCAATCTTGTACTTGTTACAGAGGCGTTTTTTGATGAAATGAGAAAAGAAGAACGCAAAAGGGTAACATTATGGGCAGAAGCTACGCGAAAGATTATTGAAGATGAAGGAGGTGACATATCATTTTATGCCCGGATAATTGAAGAAAACACTACCATCCCTGTAATACTGGTAAACTCACAAAACATCATCACATCGCATAATAATCTCGATTTAAATGGTGATTCCCAGGTTAATCTTGAAGGAAAGCCTTTTACCGGTGAAATTAAGGAGCAATTTTCGGTCTATGACCCCATTCCCATTACCTACGAGGGTTATATAGATTACCTGTATTATCAGGATTCGTGGTTATTTACCAATATGCGTAAGGTAATGGACGATCTGATCGATTCATTTTTAAGTGAGGTAGTCATCAACTCTGCCAATGTTCCTGTAATTATTACTGATAGTGCCAAAACCCGTATCATTGCTTCCGGTAATATCGGTAACGGTGATCTCGGCGACAGCACATATGTGCAACAGACCATTAATGAGATGGCCGATCGTAATCCCCCGCTTGTTATCGAATTGCCTCAACATGGAACCTGCCATGTGTTTTATACCCATTCTTTTTTACTTACGCAGTTGAGATATTATCCGATAGCCCAGTTTCTGGCAATCGGCATTTTTCTGCTGGTAGCTTATATTCTTTTCAGTACCGCACGCAATGCTGAGCAAAATCAGGTTTGGGTGGGCATGTCGAAAGAAACAGCGCATCAACTGGGTACGCCCATTTCATCTCTTATTGCATGGGTTGAATTACTTAAACTGCAAGGGGTTGATGATAAAACTATTTCTGAAATTAGAACAGATGTTGCCCGACTTGAGAATATTACAGAAAGGTTCTCAAAAATTGGCTCTGCTCCCAGGCTTTCCCCTTATCCGATTGTTGATGCTGTAAAGGAAAGTATTGACTATATGAAAACCCGGACGACCCATAAGGTACATTTTTATCTTAATGATCATACGGATGAAAATCCCGATGTACCCATAAATCTGAACCTGTTTGGCTGGGTACTTGAAAATATCTGCAAAAATGCAGTAGATGCTATGGCGGGCAGCGGTTCTGTTACTGTAGATATATACAGAAACCATAAAAGGGTATATATTGACATAACTGACACGGGTAAGGGTATCCCCAAAGGAAAGTTCAAAGATATCTTCCAGCCTGGATTTACAAGTAAAAACGGGGTTGGGGTTTGGGTCTTTCGCTCAGCAAACGCATCATAGAAAACTATCATAAAGGGAGAATATTTGTAAAATCATCTTCACCCGAAGGTACAACGTTCCGAATAGCACTTAAACTTTAAGCCTTTCGAACCTCCATTTCTTAATCCTGTGTGGTCAGGATTTCGAACTTTCAGTTCTTACCATCATACATTTGACATAATATCCCCTTATTATTCTTATTTTTGTGCCGGATGAAAATTTGGTTAAAATGGATTCTTATTTGTTAAAAAATAGATCAGTAGCTAATGTGCTTGTCATTTGCATGTTGCTGGTTTCATTCGGTACAATGTCGGTTGACAGGTTAATGATGAACATGGTAAGTCAGAGTCTTCACAAAGGAAAAGTGGTAAAGGTAGAAGCAGAGCTTTTTTTCCAGGCAACCAGCGGGCGAATGATTACCCGTTACATTAATCCTGCATACAGGGTTATGATAACCAATAATAAAGGTGAAGTTGCTGTGTATAATGAAGAAGAAAATACGGTAACCTATAAACAGGGAGCAGAATATTCAACAGAATCAGGGTTAATACATTTCTTTCTGCAAGGTAAAACACA
Source organism: uncultured Bacteroidales bacterium (assembly GCA_964465275.1). Classification (GTDB taxonomy): domain Bacteria; phylum Bacteroidota; class Bacteroidia; order Bacteroidales; family UBA7960; genus SKVR01. The sequence continues at coordinate 14,267 of CAYXIT010000063.1, forward strand.
GGATCTCGGATTGTCAGATTTTGGCTTTCAGCAGATGAGCACTGAGTTTAAAGATAATATGGTAATAACCGAATGGTTTCCGCCAGAATCGCTTTATCACATTTACAACAAGGTTGAACTGGTGCACGAAGACTTTATTCCTATTTATGCAGCATATTACGATGCCCAACGAAAATTAGCAAAGAAAGTATACTACTCTGATTTTCACTATATGGGCGATGTTTACCTGCCGGGGCTGATTACCGAGTTTAACTATATTGGTAATGATTCAATAATCAATCGTATACGGTTTACCGATATAAAGGTAAACCATCAGGCTGTTAGTCCATGGTTTAACTTTGAAATTCCTTCAGATGCCGCACTCAATAATTAGAACAGTATTTTTCTTTACAATGGTTTTCATACCTGTAATCTGCTCTTATGCATTAACCCCTGACTCAGATAAAGGACTATTGAAAGACAAACAGGTGGATGAAAAAAATCTGGTGCATGATCATGATATCCGTTTCATGAGAACACGGTCAAACAATTTTTTTATCCGGTACAACCCTGTTAGTCTTACATTTGGTGGACTTATGTATGTTTATCAGCGGTTTGTTTCGCCACAATTACCATCAGAATGTTTATATGAGCATAACTGCTCAGATTTTAGTCGTGAATTGATTTATAAATACGGACTTGCAAAAGGTGTATTTACCACATCCGACCGGTTAATGCGGTGTAACCGGTTGTCTGCTCTGGATGTCCATCCGCTGCTGGTGAATGAGAAAACCGGAAAAGTTAAAGAAACCATTGAAGTGTATAAAACAGATAAGTAATGGTTCAGCATCTGAAACCAAATTTTCTTTTCATTGGACTTTTTTTATGCCTGCAACTCAATCTTAATGGGCAGGAAAAGTTCACACAGGAGATAAGGTTTATCAATCATATGCTCAACAGGCAAAATTTCAGTGAGGCATTATTTCTTCTTGAAAATATTCATCCAGTTACATCCGATCAGCGCGATACAGTAAATTATTTGCTTGGCTGGACCCTATACGGCCAGAAAGAGTTAAGAACTTCAGCACATTACCTGGCACTGGTTAGTGAACAAAGTCCATTCCTGGAAAAATCGAGATTTTTTGCAGCCTACAATTATGCTTATCTCAGAAATACTGACAATGCTGCTACATTTCTTAATATGTTTGACTCTTCCTGGCCCGATGAAGTTTTATATATGAAGAATTTCCAACTCGCAGGTATCTCACTCCTGGACCGCAGGATGAATGATTTCGATGCATTGGCCGATGGTTTTACAGGCACTTTAAATATTACTGCAACAGAAGAACAAAAATTTCGTGATTACCGGCAGCGTATAGTTGATATGCCCCGGCGATCACCTTTTTTGGCAGGGCTGATGTCGGCTGCCGTTCCCGGGCTGGGTAAAATTTATGCCGGTAAAACGGCTGAAGGTATTTCCGGGTTGCTTTATGTGGGTGCCATGATAGCTGTTTCGTGGGATTTCTATAATCGATTTGGTGGCAAAAGCCCCTTATTCTGGATTTCATCAGGTATATCAGGAATTTTTTACGTGGGAAATATATGGGGCAGTGTAACGGCAGTAAAAAGAGTACAAAACGAATTTAATTATGAAATTGATCAACGTATCTTACTTGATATGCATATTCCTTTGCGGAAGCTTTTCCCTTAATGCAGATGTGCCGGTTGAAGAAGATTCACTATTACTAAAGGCACAAAACCTGTATGAGCAGGGTAATTATTTTGAGGCAGGAATTGCTTTTGAAAGGGCATATTTTTTCTCTTCTGAAACTAAAAAACGACTTCAGGCCAATCTGGGCAGGGCAAAGGCATTAAAGCAAACCGGTGAGTTTTTAAAAGCACGGAATGATCTGCAAAGAAGTTTGCATTTACGTCAGTTTCCTGATTTGCACTTTGCCATTATGTACGAACTAGCGTTTTGTGAATATATGGCCGGGAACTATTCCAACTCTGCAGGTGTAACTGAGCAGATCAAACACTTTTATCCGGAAAAATATGATCAGAAGAAAATACTCCGCTTGGATGCACTGGCCAATGTAATGTCAGAAAATTTTATTGATGCGCAGGAAATGACTCTTGAGTTAATTATGAAAATTCATACAGATCCTGAAACTGCAGATAGCTTAATAGTCAGAACCATGCAGCTTTTTTGCGAATGCGCACAACCCTGGGAAAGATCCGTGAAAACTGCATCAAGGTTGTCAACTTTTATTCCGGGAGCCGGGCAGGCTTATGTCGGGTATCCGGGAAAAGGATTACTAAATGCCGGTTCGCAGCTTGTATCACTCGGGTTGGCAGCCTATATGGGGTATAATAACTTATTTGTAAGTGGTTTTGTGATCGGTCTGGGGATGTTTCAGTCGTTTTATTTCGGGGGAATCAGGCAGGCCGGCTATCTTGCTGAGCAGAGAAACTTAAAAGAAATGGGTGCATATAAAGAACTACTGAAAGATTTTATTATCGGACTGGATGATTAAGGGAAAAAACAAATCGGGATTTTGTTTTAAATACCTGTGGGTAGCCATTCTGATCGTTTTTATGGTCGGGATGACATTCCAGTTACGTGCAGAAGAACCTCTCGACAATGATGTAAAAACTGCCTTAATTGCCATATATGATTTTCGCTTTCATGATGCTGATTCCCTGTTAAACCATATGGAAACTAATTATCGGGGAAGCTACCTTCCTCATCTGGTTCGTGCAGGTTTTTACTGGTGGTTGATTATAAGTGAAGATGACAGCTCCGTAAACAAGGAACGATACATTGCTTCTCTTTCCAAAGCTGAAATAAGCATAAACACAGTTTTTCAAAACAATAGCTATTATTATAAGGATATCTTTCATCTCATTAATTTATATGCTTTGAAAGCTCGACTTGACTTATTAAATGGAAATTATTTGAAAGCTTTACGACATATGAAAAACTGTGTCGATTTTATAGACATTTCATTGGGAAAGGAAAAAGCATATCCGGATTTTAATCTTACTTCAGGTTTGTATAATTATCTGTCAGATTACGGGACAAGGAAATATCCGTTTCTTGTTTTTTATTCACTGATGTATCCCCGGGGTAATATGTTAAAAGGTCTGGAACAATTAAAAGTTGCCACTCAAAATGATGATGAGGTGATTCGGACCGAAGCGCATTACTTTTTAATGAAAATTTATATTGAGCTGGAAAAGAACTACGAAGAGGCTTTATATCATGCATCTTATCTTACAGAGAAGCATCCCGGAAACCTTATCTTTTTATACCATTACTACCAGTTGCTTCAGCTGCAGGGAAAAGCTGAAATGGCAAGTGAAGTAAAATCTGATTATAAGTATCAGCTAAAATTTAATACACATTTAAGCAGCAGGCAAAAGCAATACCTGATTGGCCTCCTATAAAAAAAGCCTTGTGCACATTTTACACAAGGCTTTTTTATGAATTTGAACAGAACTACCACATAAAGAATTTGGGGTTGTCAACATATTGACTGATATCGTCATTCATTACCCCGATAAGCAGCATAATCCAGTCAATGGTCCAAACTATACCGCAACCTCCTCCTGTAAGAATATAGGCCACAATGGTTCCCGTTGAAGTACCCATATAAGCTCTGTGAATACCCAGACCACCCAGGAACCAGCTAAGTAAAAATGCAACCAGGGGATCTTTTTCTTGTGAGAAAAAGGTTTGATCGGCATAACCCATATCAGCCAGGGGAGCAAGGGGCTCCATATGGTTGATCTCGACCATTTCAGCCTTAGCAAACATATCATCTATGGCTGCATCATCCAGGTGGTAGGATGTATTTGCCTGTGTGGAAATTATTCCAATAAAGGCAATCATCAAAACTGTCAATAGTTTTTTCATAAGCAATAGTTTTTGTTGATTTAATAGTTGAAATTAGAAACTTCTACAAAAATAAAAAATAATATATCAATTGCAATTATTTTGTTGATAAGTGTGTATGGAAAATATCCTTATGTATAAAATGTAAGAGGTGATTTCCTGAAAATTGTTATAAAGATGTATAAAAAAAGCGTCCATTCTTAATATGAAGGACGCTATGATTGAGTTCTGAAAAGCAGCTTATTTGCTTTCTTTGCGGAAGCACATAAACCAGTCGAGGCAGTATGTGTTTTCATCCTGGCTCTGCACTCTTTCTTTGGCTGTTCCGCATGAGCCCGGAGGGGGTATGATTACATCATCACCGGGCTGCCAGTTGGCCGGAGTTGCAATCTGTTCTTTATCTGCTTTTTGCATAGCAATGACCATTCTTTTTATCTCGTCCATATTTCTGCCTGTACTTAGCGGATAATAAAGGATAGCACGAACTTTAGCTTCAGGGTCCATAATGAATACGGCACGCACGGCCTGTGTAGTTGATGCATTGGGTTGCACCATTCCAAACTTGCGTGATACG
>CAYXIT010000064.1:0-3502 GCA_964465275.1 uncultured Bacteroidales bacterium
CATTGATCCCCACCTGCATACAAGCATTGCAGGCGGAGTTAATGAAACGGGAGATGCCATCACATCTGAAACACGCATATCAGATGTAATTGATGCCAACAATGTGTGGTTATACCGCCTGCTTGCAGGTGGCCTCACCACTGCCAATCTGTTTCACGGATCGGCCAATCCTATTGGCGGCCAAAGTGCGGTAATTAAAATGCGCTGGGGCGGCTTACCCGATGATCTGTGGATGCAGGATGCTATGCCCGGACTGAAATTTGCCCTGGGAGAAAACGTAAAACGCTCTTCGGGCAGATATCCCAATTCCCGCATGGGTACTGCGCAAATTCTGGAAGATTCATTCCTTGCTGCCTTGCAATATGAGAAAGAAAGGGCTGCAAGCGAAGTCAGCCAAAGACGCGATGCCAAACCCTTTCGCAGAGACCTGCAACTGGAGCCCATCCTTGAAGTGCTGCAGGGAAAAAGGCTTGCCCACGTGCATGCCTATCGCCAGGATGAAATGCTGATGATCATGCGCCTGGCTGAGAAATTCGGTTTTACCGTGGCTTCATTTGAGCACACCGTAGAAGGTTACAAAATTGCTGATGAGCTTCGTGATCATGGCGCTGCGGCCATAATCTGGACCGACTGGTCATCGTTTAAAGTGGAAGCCTATGATGGTATACACCAAAATGCCAGATTATTGCTGGATGCCGGAGTGCTTACCAGTCTGCATTCCGACAATACCCAACTTTCTACCCGCATGAACTGGGAAGCCGGAAAAATATTACGCTCAGGAGTTGGTGAAATAGTTGCCATGGATCTTCTCACCATGAACCCGGCAAAGATACTCAGACTCGATCACCGCATCGGTTCTCTGGAACCCGGAAAAGATGCAGATTTTGTCATCTGGAACGGACATCCCCTTTCGTCTTTTACCACAGCCGACCAGACCTGGATAGAAGGCAGAAAGTATTTTGACAAGGAAGAAGACCAGGAATTGCAACAACAGGTTAAAAAAGAAAGAGCTTTAATTATTCAGCAAATTATTGACAGTAAATAATTAACAAGTTCTGATTGAATAAAAACTTTAAACATAAAATGATGAACTCAAAATATATTCAAAGGATTCCGAAAGCACTGAAAAGCCTTACTTTTTTTGTATTGTTTTCAGGAATTCTCTCCTTTACATCTGCACAGGTACCTGCTCCCAATCAGGACAAACCCATATTATTGAAAGGAGCCACCATCCATACCCAAACCGATCTCACCATTGAGAATGGAATGTTACTGATGGAAAACGGTAAAATTGCAGCCCTGGGAACAGATATCCGGATACCTGAAAATGCTGAGATCATAGACCTGGCCGGCAAGCACATCTACCCTGCTCTTATTCACGGGCGAAACCTGATAGGACTCACTGAGATCGGTCAGGTGCAGGTAACATCTGATTTCACTGAACTGGGCACCATAAATCCCAATGTCAGAGCCGAAACGGCTTATCATTCGGCAAGCTCGCACATTGGTGTGGCAGCTTCCGGTGGTATCGGGGTAACGGTTACCACACCGACCGGCGGACTGATCTCAGGATTATCGGCAGCCATGCTTACCGATGGCTGGACATGGGAGCAGATGATACTAAAAGCCCCTGTAGGACTTATCGTAAACTGGCCCAATATGCTGAATAACAAAAATCTTGAAGAACAGCTAAAGGAACTCCAGGAAGCATTTGACAAGGCCCGCAGGTATCATCATGCCCGCAATTCGTCCTATAACCATCCTGTTGATGTAAGATGGGAAGCCATGCGACCTGTTTTTGAAAGGGAACTGCCCGTTTTCATCCAGGCCAATGAAATCAGCCAGATACAAGCCGCTATAAGCTGGGCAGAAAAGGAAAATATTAAGATGGTTCTCACCGGAGCCAGAGATGCAGGGTACATTGCTGAGCAACTGGCTGAGAAAAATATTCCTGTAATGGTTGGCGGAGTCATTGGCGGACCAGCCAGGCAGTGGGAGTATTATGGCGAAGCATATTCGCTTCCGGCAAAACTTTACCGCGCGGGTGTAAATTTTTTCATTGCCGGCGATATGGGTGCAGCATCAGCATACCGTCTCCCCCATCATGCTGCGGCAGCAGTGGCCTTTGGCCTACCTGAAGAAGAAGGTATAAAAGCCATTACCCTTTATGCAGCTCAAATGCTCGGATTAGATGAATATATGGGTAGCCTGGAACCGGGCAAAGATGCAAGCATCATTATTACTAACGGGAACCCGCTTGAATTTTCTACGCAGGTTGAAAAGATGTATCTGCAAGGCAGAGAAATAGATTTGAACAGCAAGCACCAGCAGCTTTATGAAAAGTATCAGATAAAACTGGATCAAGTGAGGTAATTTATTAATTATTTGCCATATAGCACCAAAATCTTTTTCTCCAGCTTTTCCGTAAAACGCCCGATTATAGCTGCCGGCAAGGAGCCTGTTTTCATGAGCTTCTGGCAATAAACAGCGGCCTGATCTACGGGTAAAGCTACCATGAGACCGCCGGATGTCTGAGCATCGCAAAGAAGTATTTTAAGATATTCAGGAATTTCTTCAGGCCAGTGTATTTCGGGATTTACATATTCCATATTATTTCGGGTTCCGCCAGGCACTGCTCCTGCCATTACCAGTTCTTCCACTCCATCTATCAGGGGCACCCGGCTTGCATCCACCTCACAGGAAACATCTGTCTCTCCAACCATTTCATGCAAATGACCTAAAAGTCCGAAACCAGTTACATCGGTGCAGGCATGTATATCAAGCCCTTTCATAGCTTCGGCGGCTTTATCATTAAGGGTAATCATGACCTCCAGGGCAAGTTGGGCTATCTTTTCAGATGCCATATTTCGTTTTACGGCGGTGGAAATAACACCGGTACCAATGGGTTTGGTCAGTACCAATGCATCTCCGGGTTGAGCACCCACATTGGTCAGAACTCTATTTGGATTAACAATTCCCGTAACTACCATTCCAAATTTGGGTTCAGGATCATCTATCGTATGGCCGCCCAGGATTGAGATTCCTGCTTCAGCTACTTTATCTGAAGCACCTTTCAGAATATCCCGCAATACCTTTTCCGGCAACCTGGTGCTGGGGAATCCCACAATATTGAGAGCGAATAATGGTTTTGCACCCATAGCGTAAATATCGCTCAGGGCATTGGCGGCTGCAATAGCCCCAAAAGACCAGGGATCATCAACAATGGGAGTAAAAAAATCTACCGTTTGTACAATAGCTGTATCGTCACTGATCCTGTAAACAGCGGCATCATCAGAAGTTTTAGCTCCTACCAGTACATTGAGATCGGTAACAGCTGGTAATTCCTGCAAAATCCGTTCAAGATATTGCGGTCTTATCTTACATGCACAGCCTAATCCCTGGGTAAAACGGGTCAGTTTTACCGAACCGTTCCCTGATTCAGCAGACTCATCAACAAACTGATTATATGAAGGCTGAAGTCTTTTTACTGCACTTGAAATCT
>CAYXIT010000064.1:3512-18472 GCA_964465275.1 uncultured Bacteroidales bacterium
TGCAGCATCATTTATATCTTTCTCACTTGTATGTTTTCCTGTAGAAAAACGGATGGTGCCTTTGGCTGTATCAACCGGAACTTTCATTGCCAGAAGTACAGGCGAAATATCAACCCTGTCGGAATGGCAGGCTGCACCGGCCGAAGCAGCTATACCTGCCAATTCATCAAGCAGTACGTTGGCTTCAAGCCCCGGGAAACTTATATTCAATGTATTGGGAAGTCGTTTTTGGGGATGTCCGTTGAGATGTAGCGAGGGTATTTCTTTTTTCAGCAATTCAAAAAGCAGATCCCGCGTATGTTTCATTTGTCGGGTATTTGCTTTGAAATCGCGCAGAGCTACCCGTGCAGCAGCACTCAGCCCCGCAATCTCCAGGATATTTTCTGTCCCGGCCCGCATATTCTGCTCGTGACCGGCCCCATGAATAAGTTTCTGCAGTTGCACACCTCTGCGAACGTACATTGCCCCTATGCCTTTAGGTGCATAAAATTTATGTCCGGCCAGAGATAACAAATCAACATTCATTATTTTTACATCAACAGGTATCTTTCCTGCTGACTGCGCTGCATCACAATGAAAAAGAATACCATTTGCCCTGGCCAGGCTGCCAATCTGTTCTATTGGTTGTATCACCCCCGTTTCATTGTTGGCATGCATTACACTGATCAGTATGGTTGATGAAGTGATAGCAGCTTCAAGCTCATCTATCACAATAATACCCTGCTCATCCACAGGCACATAGGTTACCAGGAATCCCTGCGACTCAAGAAACTGACACACTTCAGAAGTGGCCGGATGCTCAATCTGTGTGGTAATGATGTGATTGCCCCTGCTGCGGTGTTGGTATGCAGCACCTTTAAGAGCTAAGTTAATAGCCTCAGTGCCGCCACTTGTAAAGATGATTTCATCGGGTGATGAATTTATCAACCGCGCCACCTCGCGCCGGGCATCTTCAACTGCTTTACGCGCTTCTGTACCATAGCGGTGTGTACTAGAAGGATTGCCAAACAAGTGATCAAGAAAAGGTTGCATGGCCTGGCGGACTTCGGCATCAACCGGTGTGGTAGCATTATAATCAAGGTATATCAGTTTATCCATCCTTTAGATTATTGATGAATTGAAGTTTGGTATGTGAAAGTATTTTTTGAGCAATAACAGAAGAATCCAGAGTATCGACAGGGATCATTATTATTTCAGCTCCTGTTTTTTTTGTAAGATCGAAAGTATAAGTCTTATCATAATATGCAAGTGTAATATCAATGGCAGTTTCAAAGTCACCGGTTTCAACGGCTTTTACAGCAAGTTTCATATTATTCCATCCAATCCGTTTGCCGATTTTTTCCAGGGAATTGATAAGTTGCTCTTTGGGAAAACCGGCATAATCTTTTATTAATCTTTGTATACGAAGTTCTTTTGGCATATCCACACACACAGTAACGGCTTTTTGTTTGGCATCGTAAAGAGGATCGGGCAGCCAAACCCGTCCGATAAAGCGGCTTTCATCTTCAACCCAAACCGGTTTGTCAGGGTCAAAGCTGAGCCACTTTGCAGCGATGTCATTTTCAAACTGCTCGTTGGTGGGCTGGAGTACCTCTCCAATAGCACCAAAGGCCGAACCTTTATGATGGGCATATCCTTCCAGATCGAGCATCTGATGCCCGGCTTTTTGAATGTACTTCAAAATTTCTGTTTTGCCCGATCCGGTCTTGCCTGAGACTACCACAAGGGGTATGGGCCGATTCCAGTTATCACGTATAAAACTACGCCAGGCTTTGTATCCTCCTTTGAGAACTTTCACATCGAATCCTGCAGTTGACATCAGCCATGCCATATTCTCAGAACGCATTCCTCCGCGCCAGCAGTGGATCAAAAGTTTTTTTTCAGGAGAAATTTGACGGGCTTCTTTGATAAATTGCTGCATTTTTGGGCCAACTATACCCAGTCCTTCAAAAATAGCCGCTTCCCTTCCCGATAGTTTGTAAAGTTTACCTATAACAGCCCGCTCATCATCAGAAAATAAAGGAATATTGACACTCCCTGTAATATGCCCCTGGGTAAACTCAAGGGGTGAACGTACATCTGCAACCGGCACCGAAGTGGCAATTCTAAGAAATTCGAAAGGTTCAATATATTGGAGTGTTATCATTAAAAGGTAAGAATTAAAAAAATATCGGTTTTTGATCTTTCGATCTAACAAACAACAAATTTAGGAGTTATTTGATGCTGATTAAAATTTGACAAACATTAATACTATTATATTCTTATATCTAAGCACCCGGCTAAACGAAAAAACGGGAGCAGCCCAAAACTGCTCCCGTTTTAAATTTTTATATATACTTCTATTTCAGTCCGCTTCTGATCAGGAAGGGATCAATAGATGGCTCCACGCCACGGAACTTCACATAAGCATCCATGCCTTCGAAAAGATTGTTTCCGGCAAGAATATATTTGCGGAAATCCGCAGCAAGTTCCTGGTTGAATAAATCACCGGACTCCTTAAAAGCATAAAAAGCATCCGCATCCAGAACACCAGCCCATCTGTAAACATAATAGCCTGCAGCATAACCGCTTCCGAAAATATGACCAAAATTGGTTGTACGGTAGCGAGGCACGATCTCATCAATGAGTCCGATCCTTTCAAAAGTTGCTCTTTCAAACTCATTAACGTCTGTTTCTTCGGTAACTTCTGTTGTATGCCAGTCCATATCGAGGATAGCAGCTGCAAGGTATTCAGTGTTGATGAAACCCTGGTTGAAATACTGGCTGTTTTCGAGTTTTTGAATAAGTTCATCCGGAATAGGCTCACCTGTTTCGTAATGCAAAGCATATTCTTTTAACATTTCAGGTTCCCCTGCCCAGTTTTCCATGATCTGTGACGGAAGTTCCACAAAATCCCTGGGAACGCTGCGGCTGGTTCTTCTGTATTTTCCTTCTGCAAAGAAATTATGCACGGCATGACCAAACTCGTGGAAATAGGTGGTTGTTTCGTCCCAACTGAGCATTGCGGGATTATTTCCCGTTGGTCTTGAGAAATTCATTACCATAGTTACAATTGGAGCTATACGTTCACCGTTATCCCATGCTCCACTGCGGTATGTTCCGCACCATGCGCCACTGCGTTTACCAGGTCTCGGATGGGGGTCAATATAAAGCAAAGCAAGATGGCTTCCATCGTTATCAAAAACTTCATAAGCTTCCACTTCTTCATGGTATACCGGTACTTCAGGACGCGGCTCAAATGTTAAGCCCCATAATTTATTCGCCAGGGCAAAGCTGCCGTTACGAACATTCTCAATGGTGAAATAGGGTTTCACTTCATCATCACTCAGATCATATTTTTCATTACGGATGATCTCAGCATAATACCACCAGTCCCATGATTCCACTTCAAAATCTCCACCTTCCCGGTCAATAATTGCCTGCATCTCATCTCTCTCCATCTTGGCTCTTTCAATGGAAGGCTCCCATACCTGGTAGAGGAAATCATATACATTTTGCGGATTTTCTGCCATTTGGATATTGGTAAAATACTGCGCATAATTTTCAAAACCCAGCAGTTCTGACATCTCCTGGCGAAGCAGCATAAGTTCAATAAACAATTCTTTATTGTCATTTTCATTGTCATTGTCACCTCTGTTTACATAAGCCATGTAGATATCTTCTCTAAGATCACGACGTTCTGAGTTTTGCAGAAAAGGCGTCCAACTCGGTTTGGCAAGTGTGAAAACATATTTACCTTCCATGTCCTGTTTGCGGGCTTCTTCAGCGGCCATTTCACGAACATTCTCGGGCAAACCTGCCAGCTCCTCTTCGCTTTCCAGTACCAGTTTGAAAGCATTGTTTTCCTTCAGAAGGTTTTCACCAAGTTGGAGAGAAACCATTGACATTCTCTCACTGAGTTCTTTCAGCTTTTCTCTTTGTTCTTCAGGAAGAGCAGCTCCACCCCTTTCGAAGTCCTGGTAAATTTTTTCTACAACGCGCATTTGCTCTTCATCAAGATCAAGTTCGTCTCTCTTTTCGTAAACAGCTTGTATTCTTTCGAACAAATCTTCATTCAACCTAATGGAATTGTAGTGGGCGGTAAGCATTGGTGTGGTTTCGCGCGCAATTTCCTGAAGCCTGTCATTGGTTTCAGCACTGCGCAGACCTCCAAATACAGGACTGATTTTTCGCAATAAAGCACCTGCATCGTCATAGGCAGCAATAGTATTCTCGAAATCCGGCTCATCAGGATTATTTATGATAGCCTCAATCTCCTCTTTATGTTGCCTGATACCTTCCTCATAAGCAGGAATGTAATGCTCCTCATCTATCTTATCAAAAGGTGGTGCACCAAACGGAGTATCCCATTCTGTAAAGAACGGATTCTCATCGGTAGTTTCACATGCATTGAATATCATGCTCATTGAAATAAAAATTAAAAGAAATCGTTTCATTTTGTTGATGTTTGGTTAGTTTTTATAGATTACTTGAATACAAAAAATTAATAGTAAGAAATTTTGTATTTTCGAATTTCAAATATACAGTATTTTAAAGGTTTACGCTTATAATTTGCATAAATTTTATGATAATTTATTTACAAACTGAAAGTTTGTTTCAAAGAATAAAAGTTACCAATGTTGACCTTAATAAACTATTGCAGGAAAACAGTAAATTAACATAACAATTTTTTTGTCAGAATAAAACAATATTGTAACTTTGCAAGCCTGAAAACGGAAAAAATATAAAAGTTATTGATATTCAAACTTATTCACTGTCATGTACATTAATCAGGAGATAAAAAAAGACATTTTTAAAAACTACGGTGGTTCAGAAACCGATACCGGTTCTGCCGAAAGTCAGATCGCTCTTTTCACCCACCGCATCAAGCATTTAACCGGACATTTAAAAACCAATAAAAAAGATAAAGGTACCCAGCGTGCACTTATTAGTCTGGTAGGCAAAAGAAGAAGATTGCTGGATTATCTTAAAAGAAAAGATATTGAAAGATATCGCGATATTATCAAAAAATTGAACCTGAGAAAATAATCTTTTCTCTTTATCAAAAAAGGGCAATTAAAAAATTAATTGCCTTTTTTTATATATACAATCCGATTGCAATATTTAGTTTAAGGATTATAAAAACAATAAATAAAATCTGATTGTTATCGCAAACATCAGAATCAATGAAAAATGAAAATTACTTGCGAATCAGTATCTGCAGGAATAAAAACACAAATCGCTTTATATTTTGTGGGTTTGCTTGAAAGATATGATGAAAGAAGTGATGAAACAAAAAAAGAAGAATTATGACGAACACGAAATTAGGAATTCAGAAGAACATTGAAATGGGTAACGGACAAACCATTACCCTTGAAACCGGCAAACTTGCCAAGCAGGCAGATGGTTCAATAGTACTGCGCACAGGCAACACCATGCTGCTTGCTACAGTAGTATCAAAAAAAGAAGCAGCAGAAAACCAGGACTTTTTCCCCCTTTCTGTTGATTACCAGGAGAAATATGCAGCGGCAGGACGTTTTCCCGGTGGTTTTTTCAAGAGAGAAGCCAGACCCTCAGAATATGAAATTATTATATCACGATTGGTTGACAGAGCCCTGCGTCCCATGTTTCCCGATGGATATAAAAATGAAACCCAGGTTTTGATCTCACTCATTTCCGCAGAAAAAAATATTTTACCCGATGCACTTGCAGGTCTTGCAGCCTCAGCAGCAATTATGGTTTCTGATATTCCTTTCAACGGACCTATCTCTGAAGTAAGAGTAGCCAGGATCAATGGTGAATTCCAGATAAACCCTACCATTTCAGATCTCGAGAATGCTGATATTGAAATGATCATTGCAGGTACTCTTGACAATATAGTGATGGTTGAAGGTGAGATGAAAGAAGTAGCTGAAAAAGATATGCTTGAGGCCATTAAAATTGCCCACGAAGCAATAAAACTGCAATGCCAGGCACAGATAGAACTTGCTGAACAGGTAGAGAAAGCAAAAATAAAACGCGAGATTGAACCTGAAACAGAAGATACTGAACTGCTTGAAAAAATGCGTTCTGAGCTTTACCAGAAAATTTATGATACTGCACGTGCTATCATTTCAAATAAACACGAAAGATATGATGCTTTCAGAGCTATCCGTGACGAGTTTATTGAAAAATACAGCGAAGAAGAACTTGAAGAGAAAGAAAAGCTGATCAAAACCTATTTCCATGATCTTGAGAAAGAAGCAGTGCGTGAAATGGTAGTAAACGAACATATTCGTTTGGATGGCCGTAAGCCGGATGAGATCCGTTCAATATGGACTGAAGTTAATTATCTGCCTATGGCCCACGGATCAGCCATATTTACCCGTGGTGAAACACAGTCTCTTACCACCGTTACCCTGGGAACCAAAATGGATGAGCAGATTCTTGATGGTGCTGTGGTAGAAGGTAAAAGCAAATTTATGTTGCACTACAACTTTCCACCTTTCTCTACAGGAGAAGCCAAATTCCTGCGTGGTACCAGCCGCCGTGAAATAGGTCATGGTAACCTTGCACTACGAGCTCTTAAGCCCGTTTTGCCCAACGGAAATGATAACCCTTATACCATTCGTGTAGTTTCCGATATCCTTGAATCAAACGGCTCATCATCTATGGCTACAGTTTGTGCAGGTACACTGGCACTAATGGATGCCGGCGTGAAAATAAACAAACCTGTTTCCGGTATAGCAATGGGTTTGATTGCCAATCCTGAAACAGGAAAATATGCTGTACTTTCTGATATTTTAGGTGATGAAGATCATTTGGGAGATATGGACTTTAAAGTTACAGGTACCCGCGACGGAATTACCGCCTGCCAGATGGATATTAAAATTGAAGGACTTAGCTTTGATTTGCTTGAGAAAGCCCTTGATCAGGCCAAAGCCGGCAGGTTACATATCCTTGATGAAATGCAGAAAACCCTTGCAGAACCCCGTGAAGATTACAAACCGCACGTTCCACGTATTGTGAAAATGAGCGTACCCAAAGAGTTTATTGGTGCTATCATTGGCCCTGGTGGTAAGGTGATTCAGGAAATGCAGAAAGAAAGCGGATGTACTATCGTTATTGAAGAAATCGGCGATTACGGTGTTATTGATATCGTTTCTGAAGATAAAGAATCCATCGATTATGTAATAAACAAAATCAAAGGTATTACTGCAATTCCCGAGATTGGTGAAGTGTATACCGGAACGGTAAAAAGTGTTGTTCCTTTCGGAGTATTTGTTGAAATAATTCCGGGAAAAGAAGGTTTGCTTCATATCTCAGAGATTGAATGGAGGCGTCTTGAAACCATTGAAGAAAGCAATATTAAAGTAGGTGACACACTTGATGTCAAACTTCTGGATGTTGACAAGAAGACAGGTAAACTCAAACTTTCTCGCAAAGCATTGCTGCCCAGGGAAAAATCAGATTCTGATGACAGCGGTCGCGAAGAAAGAAGAGATAACAGACGAGATGGTCGACGTGATGACAGGCGCGACGACAGAAGAAATCGCAGAAATTAATATTCTGTATAATCAGATTTTCAACCCGTATGTTGGTATAAATAACCTTCATACGGGTTTTTTAATGAAACAATATATGGAATTGAAAGCAGTCAATCAGAATTTCTTTTTAATTTTGACGTTAGGTAAATTGACAGACCCTCATTTAACCCTTGATTTATGGCACATCTTGTAGCTCCTTCACTCCTGGCAGCAAATTTTCTAAATCTTGAAAAAGATATCCGGATGGTTAATGAAAGCCAGGCCGACTGGTTTCATGTAGATGTGATGGACGGGAATTTTGTTCCCAATATAAGCTTTGGCTTCTCAATCATCTCACAAATCAAATCTGTTGCCAGTAAACCCCTGGATGTTCATTTGATGATAGCCGACCCTGACCGTTATATTGCCGACTTTAAAAAAAGCGGGGCCGATCACCTTACTGTGCATTATGAAACATGCACCCATTTGCACAAAAGCATTTATTCCATAAAAGAAAATGGGATGAAAGCCGGAGTAGTAATCAATCCACACAATCCGGTAAGCTTATTAAGCGATATTGCAGCTGATGTGGATATCGTTCTGATCATGTCGGTAAATCCGGGATTTGGGGGACAAAAGTTTATACCTTCCACATATGGGAGAATTTCTGAATTAAAAGAACTTCTTATCAAAAAAAACAGTAAAGCCCTTATTGAAGTGGATGGCGGTGTGGATACTTCAAACGCACAAAAACTTATTGAAGCCGGAACAGATATTCTTGTGGCAGGTAGTTTTGTGTTTGGATCGGAAGATCCGCCAAAAACAATCAAAGACTTAAAATACTTCTGAAAAGCTTATGAATCAAATCAGATTTTTTACAATTGTTCTGATCACTTCATTTTCAATGGTTTCTTGTGGAATCATAGGATCTGACAATCCATGTGAAAAACATATGGAGAAACAGCGAATGATAGATATTCTTACCGAGGTTTATCTCCTCGAAGCCCATGTTAGTCATCAGCAAACAGGAACAAATATCAGGGATTCTCTGCCGCATTTATATGGCGGACTTTTGCAAAAATATGGTGTTTCTGCAGAACAATTTGAAATGGCTTTTGAATGTTACATGCTCAATCGCGATCTTATGAACAATGTGCTGGACGAAGTTCTGAGCAATCTGAGTATTGCCCGTAGTAAAGCGGATGAAAAGAAAGAGGAAGAAGAACAAAAAGAAAAAGAAGAAGATGCCATACTAACAGATTCTATCCCTGCAGACACTATTCGTAACTAAAATATTTCATGAGGCTGATCAAGGTTTATAAAACCTGCCTGTAAAACTCTCAAGGGTAGCGCCATCATTTGTAGTATAGGAGAAAGTGATCTCTTCATTACTGAAGGTGCCATTACCTTGTATTTCTATGGTATCATCGCAGATATTTTGCCTGGGAATGGTCATGGTATTACCGGTGATCAATGCCCTGGCCTGCTCAGAATTGCCTTGCAGATTAAAGTTTTGAATAAGAATTTCAGCAGAATTATCCGGATTCCGTGTAATGATAACCTGATAGTTCCATCCTCCGCCCGAAATACTACCTTCCTCTTCACACCTCCATGTGCCAAGGAATTTTTCAACAGGATCGCCGAATAAATCATCAATATCTTCATCAGTACAGGATGATAGGGATATTAATGAACCAAGCAAAAAGAAAAGAAGAAGTCTGGAGTATTTTTTCATTGCACCGGTTTTTAAGGAATTAAAAATTAAGTAAATTATCATTTTGGGTTTTTATGAGAATAACAAATACCAAACCAATTTACACCAGATTGTCTAAAATCTTATCATCTGCAATATTTGGCAGCGTAACTTTCAGCAGGGGTTCCTTTTCCATAGCACGTTTGATGGCGAAAATGGCTTCATCATTTCGCGCCCAGCTTCTGCGGGCAATACCGTTATTTACATCCCAGTGCAGCATGGATCTTAATCTGCGGTCAGCATCTTCGCTGCCGTCGAGTAACATACCGAATCCTCCGTTTATTACTTCTCCCCAGCCAACACCACCGCCATTGTGGATAGAAACCCAGGTGGCACCGCGGAAACTGTCGCCAATAACGTTATGAATGGCCATATCAGCAGTGAATTGAGAGCCATCATAGATATTTGAAGTTTCTCTGTATGGAGAGTCAGTACCTGAAACATCATGATGATCGCGACCCAGAATTACCGGTGCCGAGATTTTTCCTTCTCTTATAGCATTGTTGAAAGCTTCAGCTATTCGAATACGACCTTCGGCGTCGGCATACAGAATGCGTGCCTGAGAACCCACCACCAGCTTGTTTTTTTCTGCCTGACGGATCCATAAAAGATTATCGGCGAGCTGTTGTCTGATTTCTTCCGGGGCTTCCTTCATCATTTCTTCAAGAACATCACCTGCAATTTTATCGGTAACTTTTAAATCCTTCGGATCGGAAGAGGCACATACCCAGCGAAAGGGCCCGAATCCGTAATCGAAACACATTGGACCCATTATATCCTGCACATAAGAAGGATACTTATATTTTCCGTCATCCTTAAAAATATCCGCTCCTGCCCTGCCGGCTTCCAGCAGAAATGCATTACCATAATCCCAGAAATACATACCACGGGCAGAGAGTTCGTTAATGGCATTTACATGTCTTTTTAACGATTCCTGTACTTTGATCTTGAACTGCCCAGGATCATTGGCCATCATATCATTGGCTTCATCAAAACTCAACCCCACAGGATAATAACCACCGGCCCAGGGGTTGTGCAGTGAGGTCTGGTCAGAACCCAGTTCAACCATGATATCATGTTTTACGAAAGCTTCCCATAAATCAACCACATTGCCATGGTATGCGATCGAAAGTGCTTCCCTGGCTTTTTTAGCCATTTTTACCCTTTCCACAATCTTGTTCAGGTCATCATAAACTTCATCTACCCATCCCTGCGAATGTCTTATATGGGTAGCCTTTGGATTTACTTCGGCAATCACACAAACAGCACCTGCAATTACTGCAGCTTTGGGTTGTGCACCGGACATTCCGCCCAGACCACTGGTAACAAATAACTTTCCTGCAAGACCATATTCGCCGGGGCTAAACTTCCTTCCGGCATTAAGCACGGTAATGGTTGTGCCATGAACAATTCCCTGCGGTCCGATATACATGAAAGAGCCTGCTGTCATTTGACCGTATTGGGTTACACCCAGTGCATTAAACCTTTCCCAGTCATCGGGTTTGGAATAATTGGGAATCATCATTCCATTGGTAACCACTACTCTCGGAGCATCTTTGTGGGATGGGAAAAGACCCATGGGATGGCCGGAATACAGAACCAGTGTCTGCTCATCCGTCATTTCTGCCAGGTATTTCATGGTGAGGAGATACTGTGCCCAGTTCTGGAAAACCGCACCATTACCACCATAGGTAATGAGTTCATGCGGATGCTGAGCCACGGCATGATCAAGGTTGTTGCTTAACATGAGCATTATGGCGGCTGCTTGTTTTGACCGGTGTGGAAAATCATCATACTTTCTGGCAAATATCTTATAATCAGGACGAAGACGGTGCATATAAATCCTGCCGTATTCCTTCAGTTCCCTGGCAAATTCCGTTGCCAGTAATTCATGATGGCGAGCCGGAAAATAACGCAAAGCATTTCTTAATGCCAGCTTTTTTTCTTCCCGGGTGAGAATATCTTTTCGTTTGGGCACATGATTTAAAGTGGGATCCCAGGGTTTAGGATTGGGGATTTCATTTGGTATTCCCTGCAAAATCTGTTGACGAAATTCTTCCAGACTGATTTGTTTCTCCATTTGACAACTTAATATTTTGGGTGATTTTTTAATTATTGGTCACTGAGCCTGTCGAAGTGACTTTTCGAAACAGGTCGTTTCGACAAGCTCAACAACCACTCTTTCTGGTCACTGAGCTTGTCGAAGTGACATTCCCATCATGGTCGTTTCGACAGGCTCAACGACCAAGCCAGTAACAAGCTCAATGACCGGTAAAATTACAAATATTTTCAGGACAAATATCCCGAACCTTTCAGGATTTACAAGAGTTTTAGGGGCAACTTTCCACTTCTTCCACTTCAAAAACCACAAAGTCCCACTGGAAATTTTCCTTTTCCACATCTTCAAGCTTTACTCCTTCCATAGTAAATCTTAAACCAGCCAGTCCGCCCCTGCGACTCTGGCCTTCTTTCAGACACAATTCATAAGTTTCACTTTCAAAAACCAACATGCCGTCAATGTAAAATCCTATGGCGTAGGTCCAGTTGACATCTGAATCATTCTGGTTTGTTACCCTGATATTTAGAACTGCATCGCTTTCACGATCAATCAGCGAGGCACGTTGCCATCGGTACATAATTTCCATGTTTTCCTCATTATTATCAAATTTGATATAGTCACGCTGGGCTTCTGCAGTAAGAGATACCACAGAAATAACCATTACTGCCAGGAAATAATTGATTGACGTTTTCATGATAAAAGAATTTTAAAGTTTTTAATTTATTTCAGGAATAACATCTCTGTTTTATGCCATATTTGTCGTTTATTAGTCTGGTAAGAAATGTCAGCCCTTGTGAGATGCCTACAAATGTTTGAGTTTATAACGAAAATGTTCTTCAATTTCATGCTCATTTGCAAATGGCTGAGATATTAAAATTTCTGCAGCTTCGTAAAACTCTTCCATATTCCGGCAAACTTTGATTTTGTCAAAATATTGCATACCATCAATAAATACCCCGCTCATATAATACCAAACGGCTTTCATGAACCCCAATTGTCTGATCGGTTTTGAGATCCGGTGCTGAGTAACCTGCAGGAGTTCTTCATGAAAGGCTGTAATTCGCGTTCTCATATCATTTACTGACAACACTATTCCTTTCATTTGTGCTGCCAGGAAAGGGTTGATCAATGCGCCACGCCCGATCATCCAGTGGTTAATTCCGGGAAATCGCTCCTGTAATTGTCTGAACTTTTCTGAATGATAAATATCTCCGTTATAGGCTACGGGTATCATGCTTTCTTTCATTGCCATCTCAAATCCATGCAGATTCACTTCTCCCTTATATAGCTGCGTTCCGATTCTTGGGTGAATGATGAGTTCATGGATGGGATATTGGTTAAAAATGTGAATCAGTCCCTGCAACTCATTATGGGATTTATACCCCAACCTGGTTTTTATGGAAAGCTTTATTGGGATCTCGGGCATGATCAGGTCAAGCATTTCTCTGATATCATCCTTGTAGGGAAGTATACCGCAACCCCGCTTTTTGTTGGCAAGTCTTGAGAACGGACAGCCCATATTCCAGTTGATATGGCTGTAGCCCTCCTCTTTCAGGAACTTAGATACAGCAATTATTTCAGCCGGATCATTGCTGAGTAACTGGGGAACCGTTTCAATAACATTATCTCCTTCAGGGAGCATATCTCTGAACTTTAACGGGTTCAGCTTTTCAAGGTGTATCCCCGAAACAAAGGGTGTATAAACGCAATCAAGTCCCGGAAAATTATGTGCATAGGCATTTCTGTATTCTTTGCTGGTAATACCCTGAAAGGGTGCCAGGGAGATCCGGATTGACATTAAATTGGGGTTTCTGAGTTAAGTTGTAAAAATACAATTCTGACAGCATTTTCACGGTATTAATGTAAAATGGTTAATTTTATCTTCTGAAAAACGAATTCTTATAATACCCATGCGAACTGAAAAAGATTTTATTGGTGAGTTAATCATGCCTGAAGATGCTCTTTACGGCATTCATGCACTGCGGGCTTCCAGAAACTTCAATAACAACAGCACGTTTTCCAGGGAATGGTATGAGGCAATTGGTCAGGTGAAGCAGGCATGCTATCAGACAACCATCTCTTTTATACAGGCT
This sequence comes from uncultured Bacteroidales bacterium, assembly GCA_964465275.1. Taxonomy (GTDB): domain Bacteria; phylum Bacteroidota; class Bacteroidia; order Bacteroidales; family UBA7960; genus SKVR01. The sequence continues at coordinate 16,902 of CAYXIT010000064.1, forward strand.
GCAGGGCAAAAATACCCTGACAAACCCCTGCCCGCAGGTTGCGAAAGCCCGGATTTGATAAATATCCTTGAAGAAACTGCATCAGAAGTAGCACGTGGCGAATATTTCGAACATTTTATTGTACCGGCGTTGCAGGGCGGTGCAGGTACTGCAATCAACATGAATGTGAATGAAATCATTGCCAATGCGAGCCTGATAAAATCCGGCCATAATCCCGGACAATATGAGCAAATCGACCCATTTATCCATGCCAATATTTTCCAGTCTACAAACGATGTCATTCCTACTGCCCTGAAAATAGCTCTCATGAAAGAGCTGAATCTGCTCGAGCAGAATATTAATGCACTTCGTTCAGCATTTGAAAAACACGAAAGCGCCAATAACAGCAGTTTACGGATTGCTTATACACAAATGCAGCAGGCGGTGCCTTCATCATTCGGGATGTTGTTCAGCACTTATTCTGATGCGCTCTCGCGCGACTGGTGGAGAGTTTCGAAGTGCTTTGAACGAATAAAGGTGGTAAATCTTGGAGGGGGGGCTACCGGAACCGGCATGGCCATTCCCAGGTATTTCATCATGGAAGTAGTTCATAAATTGCGTGATATTACTCAACTGCCCATCACACGAAGTGAAAACCATACTGATACCACGCAAAATCTGGATTCATTGGTGGAAGTCCACGCCATCATGAAGGCACATGCGGTTAATCTGGAAAAAATTTCTTCGGATTTACGCCTGCTGGGCTCCGATATCATGGGTCAGTATGAGGTAAAGCTTCCGCAGAAACAAACCGGAAGCAGCATTATGCCCGGCAAGGTGAACCCTGTAATCAACGAGTTTGTTATTAGTTGTGCACATAAGGTATATGCAAATGATATGCTCATCAGCAACCTTTGCGGACAAGGCAATCTTGAATTGAATGCATATCTTCCTGTTATCGGAAATGCAATGCTGGAGAGCCTGCATCTACTTACAAAAGCCGATGAAAGTATGCTCCACAACCTGCTGGCCGGTCTTCAGATTCAATCACATACGGCCCTGGAAAAATTGATGCACAGCCCGGCAATAACTACAGCACTTCTTCCGCTTATTGGTTATGAAAAGGCATCAGAACTTGCTCAACTTATGAAAAAAGAAAAAATAAACATAATCCAGGCAAATGTAAAACTTGGTATTCTGGAACCCGAAAAACTGGAAAAAGCCCTGCTTCCTGAGAATTTGCTGAAACTGGGATATTCGTTGAGTGATTTGTAGGTTGGATTATAGGTTGGATTAATGGAAAAGTAAGAAAATGGAGAAGTGAGAAAGTAAGGAAATAATTTATTCTGAAAATATTAAACTCTGCGTAATCTCTGCGTCTCCCCATCTCAGCGGTTACAATAATTCAAAAATTAACTCTAAATGTCCAAAGGAAAAGAAAGCAAACCCCACATAGGCATATTTGGCCGGCGAAACAATGGCAAAAGCTCATTTATCAATGCACTTGCAGGACAGGAAATAGCCATCGTATCGGATGTGGCCGGTACTACCACCGATCCGGTAAAAAAATCCATGGAAATTTCCGGTATCGG
>CAYXIT010000065.1:0-13376 GCA_964465275.1 uncultured Bacteroidales bacterium
GAATTGCCTATTTACTCAGCAAGGGTGTAGATCCATTCAATGTACTCGCACTTACATTTACCAACAAAGCAGCCCGCGAAATGAAAGAGCGCATAGCCCTGCTTGTGGGAGCAAGTAAAGCAAAATCATTATGGATGGGTACGTTTCATTCAATTTTTGCCAAAATTCTGCGTATAGAATCAGAAAAGCTTGGATTTCCATCTAATTTTACTATTTACGACACTGAAGATTCAAAAAGACTTCTCAGAAACATTGTAAAAGAACAGCAACTTGATAATAAAACTTACAATGCAGGATATCTTCTCAACAGAATATCCAATGCAAAAAACAACCTGATTTCTGCAATGGATTATAATGAAGATGCTGAAATACAAACCTACGATATTCAAAACCGAAAGCCTAAGATCGGGCTTATATACAGCCTTTATCAGCAAAGGTTACGTAAAGCTGCGGCTATGGATTTTGACGATCTGCTTTTCAACACCAATATATTATTGCGCGATTTCCCTGATGTCCTGTATAAGTATCAAATGAAATTCAACTACATTTTGGTTGATGAATATCAGGATACCAACTTCTCACAATATCTTATTGTAAAAAAACTTGCAGCAAACAATGAAAACATTTGTGTAGTTGGCGACGATGCTCAAAGTATCTATGCATTTCGTGGAGCAAATATTCAAAACATATTAAACTTTAAAAAGGATTATCCTGACAACAGAGTATTTAAACTTGAACAAAATTATCGTTCTACCCAAAATATTGTTAATGCAGCAAATAGTGTAATCGCTTATAATAAAGATCAGATAAAAAAATTGGTTTGGACTGAAAATGATATCGGAGAAAAAATCCGTATCATGAAAGCTGCAAGCGAGAGTGAAGAAGGGGTGCTGGTTTCAAACCAGATTTTCGAAATAAAGATGAACAAGCAGCTCGCCAACAGCGACTTTGCTGTTTTATATCGCACCAATGCCCAGAGCAGGGCATTAGAAGAGGCACTGCGAAAAATGAATATTCCTTATCGCATTTATGGAGGTACGTCATTTTATCAACGAAAAGAAATTAAAGATCTGCTGGCCTATTTCAGATTAGTGATAAACTCAAATGATGAGGATGCTTTTTTACGAATTATAAATTTTCCTGCAAGAGGTATAGGAAAAACAAGTATCGAAAAACTGATAGTTAAAGCCAATGACGAACAGCAGCCTATAATGCATATCGCAGCCGAATCAGAAAAATATAATCTGGCTGTTAACACCGGTGTGAGAAAGAAATTGCAGGAATTTGTGATCATGATAAAAAGCTTTTCTTCACTCATGAAACAATACAATGCTTTTGAAATGGGTAAGAAGATTGCATCTTCAGCAGGTATTTTCAAGCATTATCACCAGGATGAAAGTCCGGAAGGAATGAACAGAAAGGAGAATATTGAAGAGTTGCTGAATGCTTTAAAAGATTTTTCAGAAATGCCATCCGATGTTGAGGGTGAAGAAGAAATTAAAACACTTGATGTGTTCATGCAGGATATTGCACTAATGACAGATGCTGATACAGAAAAAGAAGATCCATCTGACACGGATAAGGTAACCTTAATGACCATTCATGCTGCCAAAGGGTTGGAGTTTCCTTATTTATTTCTTGCAGGTGCTGAAGAGAACCTGTTCCCCTCGCAATTATCTCTTAATTCCCGCGCTGAACTTGAAGAAGAAAGAAGATTGTTTTATGTGGCAGTGACAAGGGCAATGAAGCAATTAACTATATCATACGCTGAAACACGTTTTCGCTTCGGACAATTTACCATATGCGAACCCAGCAGATTCATTGATGAACTTAATCCCGAATACGTAATAAATTATGCTGCTCCACCAGGTTCAAGAAAGCAACCATGGATGACTGAAAGTTTCTCTGAAAGCAGGAAAAAATTCAGTGGAAAGGAAAATGAAACAGATGTACCTGATCAATCATCTGTAAGTGAACAAAAAGAAAATGACAGTTTATTTCAAAGCATATCCGCAGCCGAACTAAAACCCGGACTGAATGTTCAGCACCAGAGATTTGGCATGGGTAAAGTTGAAGCCATTGAGGGACAAGGAGAAAATGCCAAAGCAACTGTTGTTTTTAATAATTTCGGGAAAAAGCAGCTTCTCCTGAAGTTTGCCAAACTCAAAATTTTAAATTGATTATTTAGCCTTAACGAATTATTTGATATATTTGTGCAGTAATACCGCTTATAAAAATTGAGTTAGTGAGTTTGTTATCCGGTGAAATAACAGATATTTCTCTGTCGCATATTTTACAACTACAAATCATCCAAAGAAACCGAATATTCTAACTTAACAACAACCTCTTTTATAGTTCCAGCGATTGAAAACTCATAACCCCGCAAAAAACAAAAAACATAGCGGAAATTCCCACTTGTAGTATTTTACTCTTTTGGGGATTCTGCAAAATACACCTGACAGATTAAAACAAGAATAATATTTATTAATTATTTGTAGAAATTTTTTTATGGAATACAATTCGCAACGTTCAAAGATGAACATTTCTGAATATGGAAGAAATATTCAGAAAATGATTGAACATATTATTTCGGTAGAAGACAAAGAGAAGAGAAACCAGCTTGCGAAAGCAACAATACAGGTTATGGGTCAATTGAATCCCCACTTGAGAGATGTAAATGATTTTAAGCATAAGCTTTGGGATCATCTTTTTATAATGTCAAATTTCAAACTTGATGTAGATTCTCCATATCCTATTCCTTCACCCGAAACACTAAACAGGAAGCCCGAAAGACTCAGCTATGCGGCAAACAATATTACCTTCCGCCATTATGGCCGGCATATTGAAAGAATGATTGAAAAAGCCAAAGAATTTCCCGAAGGTGAAGAAAAGGATGCGCTTGTTAAAATGATCGCCAATCACTTAAAAAAGTCATATTTAACATGGAACAGAGATGCCGTAAACGACGAAGAAATTGCCAGCCATCTGAATATCTTGTCAAATGGTAAACTCAATCTGAATAATATAAAACTGAGTAATACTCAGGATATTCTTTCTGCCGGATCAGGCCTGGGCAATGCGTCCAAGAAAAAAGGCTACCAGTCAAAGAAAAATAACCAGGGAAAATTATCTCATCAGAAAAAGCATAAAAAATAGTTTTGGCGGGACATATTTTTCTCTTAATTCTCATTTAATTTTATTAAACCCCATGGATTTTTTTGAAAATACCATGCGGGTTTTCTGATTATTGTGTACAATATAAAATTTTAACAATGGGCTCATTTGTAATTAAAGGAGGTAAAAAACTTAAAGGTGAAATAACTCCCCAGGGTGCTAAAAACGAAGCATTACAGATCATTTGTGCTACCTTGCTCACCAATCAGGAAGTTACTGTTAAAAATATCCCGGATATTATTGATGTGAATAATCTGATTGATTTACTCGCCGATTTGGGAGTAAAAGTTTCCAGACCCGAAAAAGGAACAGTTACTTTTAAAGCAGATTCGGTAAATCCTGAATACCTTGAATCGGAAGACTTTGTAAAAAAAGCATCGAGGTTAAGGGGGTCTGTAATGATAGTTGGCCCATTACTTGCCCGATATAAAAAGGCATCTATTCCGAAGCCCGGGGGTGATAAAATTGGCCGGAGAAGACTCGACACCCATTTTACCGGGCTTGAAAAACTGGGCGGTATGTTCCGGTACAACACTGAGAGCAGCTTTTACACAATAGAGGCTCAAGAGTTAAAAGGTACGTATATGCTGCTTGATGAAGCATCGGTAACAGGTACGGCAAATATTGTTATGGCTGCTGTGCTGGCAAGAGGAACTACAACCATCTATAATGCAGCCTGTGAACCTTACCTCCAGCAATTGTGTAAGATGCTTAACCGGATGGGTGCCCGAATCAGCGGGGTAGGTTCAAACCTGCTTACAATTGAAGGAGTTGACAGCCTTTCGGGTTGCGAGCATTCCCTGCTGCCCGATATGATTGAGATTGGAAGCTTTTTGGCACTCGCTGCCATGACTCAGAGTGAAATAACAATTAAGAATGTTCATTATAATGAGCTAGGTGTTATTCCTGATGTATTCAAAAAGCTTGGGATAAGCTTTCAACTTAAAGGTGATGATATTTTTATTCCATCGCAGGAGCAATATACAGTAGAAACCTTTATTGATGGCAGCATCTTATCTATCAGTGATGCTCCCTGGCCAGGCTTCAGTCCCGACCTGCTTAGTGTGGCGCTTGTTGCTGCCATACAAGCCAAAGGAAGCGTACTCATTCATCAGAAAATGTTTGAAAGCAGACTATTCTTTGTTGATAAACTAATTGATATGGGTGCACAAATTATTCTTTGCGATCCACACAGGGCATCAGTAATCGGGCTAAACCGCCAATATAAACTTAAGGCACTGGAAATGACATCGCCAGACATCAGGGCGGGTGTTGCATTGCTTATTGCTGCGCTTAGTGCTGAAGGCAAAAGCATAATACACAATATTGAACAGATTGATCGCGGATATCAGAACATTGACGAAAGACTTAAATTACTTGGCGCCGAAATTGAAAGATTTTAAATAAATACTGACAATTTGGCCATAATATATTGCTGGCAAAAACTTTGATTATTTGTGTCAGCTTAAAAACAATAATAACACAAAATTTCTGAATATAGCTATGATTAAGCAAAACAAAGAAAAACAGGAATCTGATAAAGAAAAAGAAACAAAAAAAACTGCCGAAAAGTCACAGGAAAATGCAAGTCCTGACATTTCTTCAAGTAAAACGGAAGGTCAGGAAGTTGATTTTGAAAAGGAGGTTGAAGAACCTGCAAATAATAATAAAGCCAGCACTGAAGAACAGGAAGATGAAAAAGATATCATGATAAAGGAACTTGAGCATAAATACAATGATTTGAATGACAGGTATTTAAGACTATTTTCGGAGTTTGATAACTTCAGAAAAAGAACACTAAAAGAGAAACAGGACCTGGTAAAAACGGCTTCAGCTGATATTATTGAAACTATTTTACCAATTGTTGATGATCTCGACAGAGCCTACAAATCTGCTGTAGAAAATCCTGAGATGGATACACTTACTGAGGGACTTAATCTGATCAGAACAAAACTCAATACAACTCTCAAGCACAAGGGCCTTGAAGAGATACCCAGCATCGGCGAAGAATTTAATACCGATTTTCATGAGGCCATCACACATGTTCCGGCAGAGGATAAAAAAGACAAAGGTAAAGTTATAGATGAGGTGCAGAAAGGTTATATTCTTAACGGAAAAGTACTCAGATTTGCCAAAGTAGTAGTGGCAAATTAAATAAAATTTAAATATGGCAAAAAGAGATTATTACGACATACTGGAAATTTCAAAAAACGCTACAGCAGAAGAGATCAAGAAAGCATACCGGCAGAAGGCGTTGAAATTCCATCCAGATAAAAATCCAGGTGACTCAGATGCTGAAGAAAAATTTAAGGAAGCAGCCGAAGCTTATGAGGTACTCAGTAATTCTGATAAAAAAGCCAGATATGATAGGTACGGACATGCAGGATTAGGAAACGGAGGCCAGGGTTATGGAGGCTTCGGTGGCGGAATGTCTATGGAAGATATTTTCAGCCAGTTCGGAGATATTTTTGGCAGTGCTTTCGGTGGCGGCTTTGGAGGAGGTTTCGGTGGAAGCACCCGTACACGCAGAGTTAACAAAGGCTCTAACCTCCGTATTAAAGTTAAACTTACTCTTGAAGAAGTCCTTAAGGGTGTTGAAAAGAAAATCAAGGTTTCAAAATATGTCAGTTGTAAAACCTGTAACGGAACTGGCGCACGAGATGGAAGTTCTTTCCATACATGCTCAACCTGTAATGGGTCAGGGAGAGTAACCCGCGTTACCAATACATTCCTCGGGCAAATGCAAACAACAACTACATGCCCGTCATGTGGCGGTGAAGGACAAACTATTACAGAAAAGTGTAATACATGTTACGGTAATGGAATTGTAAAAGGTGAAGAAGTAATTTCGATTAATATTCCCGCAGGTGTTGAAGAGGGGATGCAAATGTCATTGAGTGGCAAAGGAAACGCTGCTGCCAGAGGCGGCATACCAGGTGATCTTATTGTTCTTATTGAAGAGGTTAAGCATGAGAATCTTATCAGAGACGGAAATAACCTTCTTTATGATCATTACATCAGTTTCCCGGAAGCAGCCCTGGGTACCACTATAGAAGTTCCCACCCTTGAAGGTAAAGCAAGAATTAAGATTGATCCGGGAACCCAGTCAAGCAAAGTTTTACGACTTAAAGGAAAAGGCCTTCCTTCAGTTAATTCTTATGGCAGGGGCGATCTTCTTGTCAATATAAATGTATGGACACCTCAAAATCTTTCAAAGGAAGAAAAGCAGATACTTGAAAACTTAAACGGGTCAGATAGTTTTAAACCCAAACCTAAGAAAAGCGATAAAAGTTTCTTTGAAAGAATGAAAGATTATTTCAATTAAAAATCTGCCATATCAGGATTTTTTTGGGGAAATAATTTGCCTGAAATGGCAAAAGTAAGTATTCTTGATGGCAAAATGCAGCAAGGATGTTTACTTTAAATAAACGAAGCGTAAATTTATATCACAGCATCCTATATATGGAATACATTTTTGAGGCAAGAAACATTTTCAAGAAATATGAGAACCATCAGGCTCTTACCAATGTAAGTATTTCTGTGCCCCGACAAGGAATTTTCGGACTTCTTGGACCTAATGGGGCAGGTAAAACCACTCTGATCAGAATCATAAACCAGATCATTGCACCCGATAGCGGAAAGCTCTTTTTCCTTGATGAGAAATTAAAGCCTTTTCATATTGAACGCATCGGGTATTTACCTGAAGAGCGGGGCTTGTACAAAAAAATGAAAGTCGGTGAACAGGCACTCTACCTGGCACGATTAAAAAATGTCAACTCAAGGGAAGCTCTTAAAAGTCTGAAAGAATGGTTTGAGAAATTTGACCTTATGCCCTGGTGGGACAGGAAGGTTGAAGAACTTTCAAAAGGTATGCAGCAGAAGCTGCAATTTATTATTACTATTTTACACAAGCCTGATTTGTTGATATTTGATGAACCCTTCAGTGGGTTTGACCCCATAAATGTGAATCTGCTCAAATCGGAAATCCTGAAATTAAAAGAACAAGGCACAAGCATCATATTCTCAACACATAATATGAGCTCAGTGGAAGAACTGTGCGATCATATTGCTCTCATCAATAAATCAGAAAAAATCCTTGACGGAAAACTGTATGATATTAAAGCAGCTCATTCAAACCAGATTTTCACGCTCGAGATAGGTGAATTGAAAGAACCAATAGAGAAACTTTTAAGTCCATATGCTACTTTGCTTAAAAAAGAAAATGGAGTTAATGATGTTGTTAAGGCACTTGTAAGAATTGAGAAAAATTTCACTGCCAATGATTTGATTAAGCATATTTTACCCAATGCCCATTTTCATGGTTTCAGGGAAGAATTGCCAAGTATGAATGATATATTTATTAAAACTGTTACCGGCAAATACCCCCTGGAACTTAAGGAAGAAGACATTAAGAAGCATCTCGAAGATATTGAGTCACCCAACCAGGTAATTAATTAAAACATCACATCCAGCAATGAACAAAACTTTTACTATCATAAAAAGGGAATACCTGAGCAGAGTAAAAAAGAAATCATTCATTGTAATGACAATTCTTGGCCCGTTGCTGATGGCCGCTCTGGTAATTGTACCGGTTTACATTGCACAAATGTCAGATAGTGTTTATGAAGTTGCAATTGTTGATGATACCCGTTTGTTTTACAATGAATTTTCCGATGCCAACAATGTAGTATTCACCGATCTTAATGTTGATATTGATTCAGCTATTGAATTGATGAAGGCAGAAAAGTTTGATGCAGTACTTCATATTCCCACAACAGCTTTTCAGGCTCCTTCCACTTTAAGGATATTCAGCGAAAAAGCTCTAAATATGAACGCCAAGCTATACATGGAAAGTGTATTGCGGGATGAATTTGAGCTTATGAAGCTTGCGCATGCAGGCATTGACCCTGAAACATTAAAAGCTACTGAAACAAAAATAAGTATTACAGCTATTCGTATGCTTAAAGATGGTCATGAGCAAACTGATTACCCTGAGATAAGCATGGGGCTGGGTATTTTCAGCGGAATCCTGATCTATTTTTTTGTATTTCTTTTCGGTGCCCAGGTTATGCGTGGTGTAATGGAAGAAAAATCTAACCGCATTGTTGAAATAATTGTATCATCAGTTAAACCTTTTCAATTAATGATGGGAAAGATCTTAGGTATAGCCATGGTGGGTCTCACTCAATTTCTGATTTGGATATTTCTTACTTTCGCAATAATCAGCATTGTTTCGGTGGCAATGCCTGATGTTTTCAGGTTTACTCCCCAGGAAAATATTTATGTTTCAGCATCGCAGTCATTAAATACCGGTGAACTGCAACAACAAATGCAACAGGCACAACAGCATAATACAGCAGCCGGTCAGATAATGGAGGGGCTGAGGTCTATAAATTTCGGAGTAATGATATTCAGTTTTATTTTCTACTTCCTGGGAGGCTATCTTTTATATGCTGCGCTGTTTGCAGCTATAGGATCTGCTGTTGATAATGAAGCAGACACACAACAATTTATGTTGCCAATTACCATTCCTATGATTTTTGCTATTGTAATGGCACAATTGGTAATGAATAATCCGGCCGGACCGATTGCATTCTGGTTGTCAGTAATACCCCTTACTTCACCTATCATTATGATGATAAGAATACCTTTTGGAGTGCCTGTTACAGATTTAATTTTATCAGCATCACTTTTAATACTTGGTTTTCTGGGTACTACCTGGCTGGCTGGAAAAATATATCGTACCGGCATACTGATGTATGGTAAAAAGGTATCTTACAAAGACCTTTTTAAATGGATCAAACGTGCAGATTGACTTTGGCTTCATATAAAAAAATAACTTGGGCATACAACCTTAGGTTTTTTATCTTTGTATAAAGAAATTTTTCACATTTTAAGACCCCCTGATGATAGCAGCCATTATTGATTGTGGAACGAATACCTTTAATCTGTTGGTTGCAGATATAAAGGTAAATGGAGGATATGAAATACTTCTCAACACAAAAAAAAGTGTAAAACTTGGGGAAGGTGGCCTGCCCGGGAACAGAATTGACCGGAAACCTTTTGAAAGGGGTATAAAAACTTTTGTAGAATTTGTCAGGATTGCAAAAAAGAATAAAGCTGAAAGTATTCATGCTTTTGCAACTTCAGCAATAAGAAGCACAATAAACGGGCCTGATTTTGTCAAAAAGATCCTTGATAAAACCGGAGTGATAATCCAGGTTTTAAATGGTGATACAGAAGCTCAGTATATTTATAAAGGAGTAAAACTTGCATTGGAAGACTTAGATAAGCCAATTCTTATCATGGATATTGGTGGCGGAAGTACAGAATTTATAATTGCCAGAGATAACCAGGTAGAATGGAAACGAAGTTTTGACTTGGGTGCGGCACGTTTGCTGGAAAAATTCAAACCTTCAGACCCAATTACTCCTGATCAGGAAAAAAAATTAAAAGAATTTTTTAAAGAAACCCTTAAACCCTTAAGCACTAAATTGAAGAAATACCCTGTAGATAAACTTGTCGGTTGTGCCGGCTCTTTTGAATCACTCGCTGATATGATTGAAGCAGTAAAGAAAGAACCTCAAAATACCGGAAAGATTTATCATTTCGATAATGAAGAATGTAAAGCCATGCATCAGAAAATACTTGCCAGCACTGAAAAAGAAAGATTGAATATGCCCGGACTGGTAGAATACAGGGTTGATATTATTGTATTTGCCAGTATTTTTATAACCTACATAAAAAAACGTTTTAAAATAAAAGATATGAGCTATTCGGCTTTTGCACTGAAAGAAGGCGTTATGTCCGATTTGATTTCAGGAAAAATTGCATTATAAATTAAGTACTAACCCCCCCTAAAAATAGATTATGCCAAAAATCCTGGTTATTGACGATGAAAGAAGCATAAGGAATACCCTGAAAGACATCCTGGAATATGAAAAATTTGAAGTAGATCTTGCCGAGGATGGTATTGAGGGTATTGAGCTGGCGAAAAAAAACAAATATGATGTCATTTTGTGTGATATAAAAATGCCCCGGATGGATGGAATTGATGTACTTGAAGCTATCATGAATGACAATCCCGATAATACTGTAGTTATGATTTCCGGGCATGGTACTATAGAAACAGCAGTAGAAGCAATTAAAAAGGGTGCATACGATTTCATCTCCAAACCACCTGATATCAACCGTATGCTGATTACTTTGCGAAATGCAATGGATAAAAGCCAGTTGGTAAATGAAACCAGGGTCCTTAAACGAAAGGTAAGTAAAACCTACGACATGATAGGTGATTCGCAGGTTATCAACAATATAAAGGAAATGATAAGAAAAGTGGCACCTACCGATGCACGTGTTTTCATTACAGGTCCTAATGGAACCGGAAAAGAACTTGTAGCAAGGTGGCTGCATGAACTTAGCAACCGGTCAAAAGGTCCTTTTATTGAAGTTAATTGTGCTGCAATACCATCAGAACTTATTGAAAGTGAACTTTTTGGGCATGAAAAGGGATCATTTACCTCTGCCATAAAACAAAAGAAAGGAAATTTTGAGCTGGCTACCGGTGGTACACTCTTCCTGGATGAGATTGGCGATATGAGCCTTGCGGCCCAGGCAAAGGTCCTAAGAGCATTGCAGGAAAGTAAAATAACCCGGGTGGGTGGAGAAAAAGAAATTAATGTTGATGTTAGGGTTGTAGCTGCTACCAATAAGAATATTCAGAATGAAATACAGAAAGGTAATTTCAGAGAAGATCTTTATCACCGACTTAGTGTTATTCTTATTCCGGTGCCATCATTGAATGAAAGAACCGATGATATTCCTTTGCTTGCCAATCATTTTCTGGATCAGATTGTTCAGGAAAACAACATGGCACCAAAGGAATTTTCAGATGATGCGAATAAAGCCTTACAAAAAATTACATGGACAGGTAATATACGGGAGCTACGAAATGTAGTTGAAAGACTTGCCATATTATGTGATAAAACCATTACAGGTAAAGATGTGGAAACTTTCGCCCAACCTTTGAGTGGAGTGAAAAAGTAAAAACAACGCAATTCAAGCTTATTTTGTAGAAATTGGCTCCGGGTCAGAATCCAAAACTAATCTTCAGGTTGTTAAAAAAATAATTGTCATATTCATCACGAGTCATCTGAACACCGTCAAGGTAGTGAAATATTGTATTTCTCCATCCAAACTCGTAACCGATGCGTAATGAGTTGGGAAGCCGGTAAGAAAATCCAAATCCTAAAGGAATTACAGGTTGAACCTGACTGTAATTTACACTATTTCCCAAAAGCCTGTCATTTATATTAAATACTCTGGCGTCACTAAAAAATACCCCTACACCAGCAAATCCATATATATCAAAGGGGCTTCTGGCAAGCATAGGTAGCATGAACTCTGTCTTGGCAAAAAACTCAAAAATATCATTGGAAAAACTGAAAGGATCATCTTGAGTGAGTCCTTCAGCTATTGGTGCCTGTCCGGAAAGATTTGCATAGTCCATACCCAGATTCAGAGCAAACCAGTTATTCATTATATATCTTGTAAAAAAACCAAGTTTAAAACTGTAATTATTTGTGTGATAATCTGCAAAATCACCGAATGATAAGCCCTTATTCGCAGAAATATCGGCAATCGTATGAGCAGTTCCTAAAGATAAACCCACCTCCCATAATCCTTTTGAGTAATACTGATCTCTTAGTGAAGTATGCAATGGTGGTTTCGGGTTATTGCTGATAGGTTCACTGTTACTGCCATAAATTGGACCAGAAGATTTTCCACCATAACTCTCGGGGTTCTTACTATTGCTTGGTGGTGGTGCATATTTTTCAGGCCTTGATGAAGCGTGTTTTCTTGAACGGCTTGATCTTTCAGCTTTTGTTTTTTTTGACCTGAATAGTCTCTTAAAGAAATTGTCTGATAAAATGGCCTGATCAAGTGTAGCTAATGAAAAATTCAGGTTCTCTGAGTATTCTTCATTAGAAGATTCTGAAGTTTCTTTTACTGATTCCACGGCCTGGCTGTTATTAGCAAAAAGAATCAGGCAAAACGACAGCAACGCAAATTTTATAAAATTATACATCTTGGGGAGGTTTTTTATAAAAATTCAAACAATTATTACAGATACAATATTTCAGCCGGTAAATATATGCAAAATGATTGAATTAGCAAAAATAAGTTTTTTTGCAATAAGATGTAAAAAAAACTGCACTGATCGACATACTTTTTCTACCACCGTCTAACCATGTCGGGAATGAAATAGCTAATCTTAACGGTTGAAAAATAGTAACTGTCATTACCCTTACTCCAGGGTCTGGTAAACCCATCAAGATAATCAAAGAAGGTTTTTCTCCAACCGATTTCATAGCCAATTCGAAAATCGTTACTAATAACATAATAGGCCCCAAGACCCATGGGAATAGCCGGCTGAAAATTATTAAAATCATCAAACTGATAATTTTCCGGTTCAGGAACAGTTAATTCAGGGTCATTATAAAAACCTGCGATACCCAGATAAGCATAGAAATCAAACGGGAAAGAAGGATAGGCTTTAGGTGCGTAAACTTCACCTACAACCGCAAATTCGTAAATGGTATTATTAAAGTAGAAATCGCGGGTTCTGCCGCTGGCCAATGAATCTGCTCCATGAACTTTTCCATAGTTAAAAGAAGCCCTTGCTCCGAAAAACTCATGAAATTTATATCGACCGAAAATACCGGTATTAATACTGGTAGTACTCCATTGTGTATTCAGGAAAGATGGTCGTTGGTTTACAGAAGTTCCGCTTGCATCAGTTAATGAGTGTGATGTGCCTATGTTAATGCCTATATCCCATCCATAACGAAGAAGAACCATGTCTCTTCTGGAGAGTTGCAAAGGCCGGCGGGTACCACCAGGGGGTCTTGATCGGCTAGGGGGCTGGAATGAAAATAACTCCTGATGTTCAGATTCATTTTTACCGGCATCTGACTCAAAAGGAGTTACAAAAACAAATAATAAAGCCGTAAACCAAACAAGAAATAATCTCATTTTATCTAGATTTAAATTTTCAAATTCTTCTTCAGGTATCCAATTTCCAATGCCAACAAATATAATACTTTTTCCTATGATGAATCACGTGATTTTACTGAATTTATAACGTTATTCACGTGATTTTTGCTAAAGGAAACTCTGATTTGAAAATTTTAAAAATGAAA
>CAYXIT010000065.1:13386-18237 GCA_964465275.1 uncultured Bacteroidales bacterium
TGATCCAGTATTTTTTCATATTACGTGTCCAGAAATAAATAATTTACAAAGAATATGTATACCAAAAGAGACTTAAAAACCAACCCATTTAGAATTCTTATTGTTGAAGATGATCCGATGATTACCAAATCCCTTGAAAGATTGCTTTCAGGAAAGAATTACGTTTTCAGTAGTGTGCAATCAGGCGAGGAAGTTATGGATGCGTTTGATAAATTCTTACCCGATCTTATTTTACTTGATATTATTATGCTCGATTTGAGCGGTTATGATGTTTGCCGTATGTTACGCAAGTCAAAGAAAGCAAGATCAGTTCCTGTCATTTTTATAACAAGCCGTAATAAGCCTAAAGAGATCGTTGAAGGATTCAATGCAGGCGCCGTTGATTATGTTACCAAGCCATTCCATCCCAAGGAGCTACTTGCCAGGATAGGTACACATCTCGAATTACTTAGGATCAGGGAAGAACTGAAACTTATGAATATCATGAAAACAAAATTCTTCTCTATAATTACCAATGATATTAAGGAAACTTTTTCCGGGATAACGGATGTTGCCCATTTCCTTAAAAATGAACTCACTGGAAGCAGTTTTCATAAAGATGAATCAATTAAGTTCATTAAACATTTGCTGGAAGAGAGTGAAGAACTTGATGAGTTGCTTGATAACTTAATCGAATGGGAAAGCATTGAATTAGGTAAAACGACTTTTAATATTGAAAAAGTAAATCTAAAAGAAATAATTGAAGGGCTGAGAAAATCATTTTCATCGGAAATGTCAGCAAAAAATATTGAGCTCAATATAAGTGTTGGTGATGATATATATTTTATCAATGATAAAAATGCAATTAATAATATAATAAAAAGAGTTTTTTCTAATGCTGTAAAATATTCTCTTACAAATGGAAAGATACATATTGAGGCCATTAAAGAAAAAGGTCAGAACATTGTAATAATAAAAGATGAAGGTATTGGTATGGATCATGATTCACTTGGAAAGTTATTCAGATATGATACTCCTTCTCCGAAAATTGTAGGAACGCAAAGTGAAACAGGAGCAGGGCTTGGACTGATAATATGTAAAACACTTTCAGATAAAATACAGGGAACGATAAACGTAGAATCAAAAAAAAGTTTTGGAACAACTGTTACTTTAAAATTTCCTGATTTGGAATAACTATTGCAAGGATTAGCCCGAAAATAAAAACGGAATGAGATATGAAAAAGATCATTTTTCCAATCGCCCTTACCTTTATTTTACTTCAGGGATTGCTTACTTCCTGCAGTTCAGGTAAACGAGCCACTGAAGAAACTGCAATTGAAAACGAAGAAAATATTCCAATTGAAATGCGCAATAATCAATTTGCATTTGACCTTTTTAAAGCAATCAACTTATCACATGATGAAAATCTTGTGATTTCACCTTTTAGTATTTCTGCAGCCCTGGCTATGACATATGCCGGTGCAGACGGAACCACTGCTGAAGAAATGGCAAAAACTCTTCACTTTTACTCCGGGCAGGAAAGGTTTCACAAAGATTTTTCGGCATGGATGAATGCAATAATTGAGAGAGGTGAAGTTAAAGACAAACTCGAGGTGGCTAATTCGCTGTGGCCACAAGAAGATTACCCTTTTCGCAATGATTTTATCAATCTTATAAAAGAGTTTTATGATTCGGCACTCTTTAAGGTTAATTACAGGGGTGACCGTGAACAAATAAGACAAAGAATAAATACCTGGGTAGAAGATAATACCAATCAATTGATCAAAAATCTTATTAAACCCGGTGTGCTTACTGATGACACAAGACTTGTATTGGTTAATGCGATTTACTTTCTCTCTGACTGGAAAATCGCATTTGATGAAAAGGTTACCCATTCTGCACCATTTTATATCACCCCTGAAAAGACAGTTAACGTACCTTTGATGTATATGGAAGATGATCTTCAATATGCTGATACAGAAAACTTTCAGGTTCTTGAACTTGAATATGAGGGAGGTGATTTTTCAATGGTAGTGGTTTTACCAGCTAAAGGCACAAACATCAATAATTTTATCGATGATTTTGATGTTGAAACTTTCATTCAAACCCTGGAAAAAATGGAAAAACAAAAGGTGGAAGTTTATCTGCCATCTTTTAAAGTCCGATCAAATTTTGATCTTGAAAAACTGCTTGCTGAAATGGGTATGCCCGAAGCATTCAGCAACAAGGCTGATTTTGATCGGATGACTGATCTTCAAGACCTTAAAATTGACAAGGTTATACATGAAGCTTTTATTGATGTTAACGAGGAAGGCACTGAAGCAGCAGCTTCAACTGCCGTAGTCATTATTCGTAAATCGGCAATGGTTGATCCTCCGGAAAAAACTACCTTCAGGGCTGACAGACCATTTGTTTATGCCATAAAAGATAATTCTACCCAATCTGTTCTTTTCATGGGAAAAACATTAAATCCGGCTTTACCGGCGGATTAAGAGTATTTCTTTTCTGATACTGTTCGGGTAGTATTATCAAGGGTAAAAAACTCCCTGCAACTGAAACACTCATTCGCAGGATCGTTGGAACCAATGATCATAAGTCGTTCTGTGGCATATTGATTGATAAGGTTGTGGTACCAGTTTATTGATTGTTCATCAAGATTGGTGCAGGGTTCATCAAGTATTGTCAGTTCAACATCACTCATTACTGCCTGTATAAGTTTTACCCTTTGCTTCATTCCTGAAGAAAAATACTTTAATGGTTTGTCAATACTTTTCCTTAATCCGGAAATATCTATTAACGAATCTACATTATGGTTACCAACCCATGACTTGAATTTTGCATGAAAAGTCAATATCTCTCTCAAATTAAATTCTTCAATAAGTTCAAGATGAGGTGATGCCCAGCTTATTTTTTGGGGTAAAGTATCAGAGATATCCCTTCCGTTTAATTGCCATTTTACTTTTCCCGAAGTTGGGGATAAAATACCACTGAGAATTTTCAGCAAAGTTGTTTTTCCACTACCATTGTTTCCAAGGATTCCGTAATGAACAGGGCTGTCAAAATTTGTACTGATGTTTCTGAATATCCAGTTATGGATATATCTTTTCCCGATATTTTCCAGTATAATCTCCATGAGGAACAGATGGTAGATATTATGATAAAGGTATAATGGTTTATTTTTCCTGAAAATTGTAACCCTTCATAATACCTCTGCTTGAATTGGTGATAAATGAAATTATCTCATCTCTCTCAGGAGTTGCAGGCATTTCAGTTTCAATATGAGCGATGGCTTTTGAGACATTCATTTTTCGCAGATAAATGATCCGGTATATCTCCTGGATCTCATTGATCTTTTCCGAAGAAAAACCTCTTCTTCGCAATCCTACTGAGTTAATGCCCACAAATGAAAGCGGATCTCTTGCAGCCTTGGTAAAAGGGGGTACATCTTTGCGGACAAGAGAACCACCAGAGATCATTACATGCTGACCTATATTTACAAACTGATGCACAGCAGATAACCCACCTATAATAGCATAATCACTAATTGTAATATGACCTGCAAGTGTAGCGGCATTTGCAAGAATACAGTTATTACCTACTACACAATCATGAGCGATATGCACATATGCCATAAGAAGGCAGTTATTTCCAACAACAGTTTTATCATTTGCTTTGGTTCCCCTGTTTATGGTAACAAACTCCCTGATTGTTGTATTGTCTCCAATTTCAACTGTAGTTTCCTCGCCCGCAAATTTAAGGTCCTGGGGAATTGCAGAAATAACCGCGCCGGGAAATATCTTACAATTTTTACCAATACGAGCACCTTCCATTATAGTAACATTAGATCCAATCCATGTTCCTTCTCCTACTTCAACATTTTTATGGATAGTGACAAATGGTTCAATTACTACATTATTAGCTATCTTCGCTTGCGGATGTACGTATGCTAAAGGTTGATTCATTATGTATTATTTTGTTTTAACAATTTGTGCCATCAATTCCGACTCCATCACTACTTTTGATCCCACATAACCCAAACACTTCATGTGACAAATCCCTCTTCTTACAGGAGAAATCAGGGTGCATCTGATAATAAGTGAGTCGCCCGGCACAACTTTTTGTTTAAATTTTACATTATCGATCTTTAAAAAATAAGTACTGTAATTCTCGGGATCTTCAACAGTTGAAAGAACAAGAATACCACCTGTCTGGGCCATTGCTTCAATTTGCAATACACCAGGCATAACAGGTTCACTGGGAAAATGCCCCATAAAAAACGACTCATTCATAGTGAGATTTTTTACACCTACCACATGCGACTCGCTCATTTCAATGATTTTATCAACCAGAAGAAAAGGGTATCTGTGTGGCAACATTCGCTTAATATCATTGATATCAAAAAGAGGTTTCTTATCAGGGTCATTAATGGGAATCTGCTGCTCAGCAATTCTTTTCTTAATATGCTTTTTGATTTCCTTAGCAAACTTTACATTTGATGCATGACCGGGTTTATGGGCAATAATCTGCCCTTTAATACGCATTCCTGCCAATGTTAAATCACCCACTATGTCAAGGAGTTTATGTCTTGCTGCTTCGTTTTCAAAATAGGGTTCAAGATTATTGAGAATTCCTTCGTTTCTTACTTCAACGGAAGGTTTATTGAATAACTTTGCCAGCCTGTCAAGTTCATCCTGCTCAACAACCCTGTCAACGTATACAATAGCATTGCTCAGGTCGCCTCCTTTGATCAGGTTTTGATTGAGAAGATATTCAAGTTCATGGAGAAAAACAAAAGTACGGCAGGGAGCTACCTGTGAATTAAAATCAGATATTTTATCGATGACATCTTGATCACCTTTAACAGCCCCTACA
>CAYXIT010000066.1:0-1163 GCA_964465275.1 uncultured Bacteroidales bacterium
AGCATAAAGCTCCGAAAGATTTCAATATCATTTGATTGTCTGGTATCAACAAGGGCCTTAATATATTCCGCCTTGTCCTCTTTAAACACATTACAAATCGGTAAAGAATGATAATGCTGAACAAAATTCATTACCAGGCGGGATACCCTGCCATTGCCATCTTCAAAAGGATGAATTGAAACAAGATTAAAATGGGCATCAAAAGATAGAATCAAGGCGACATCTATACTTAACTTCCCGGTAAGTGCAGAATTCAATTCACTGCAAAATTGTTCAACCATTTCAGGCACTTTGGAGAAATCAACGAACCGCGTTTCTCCGGCATAAACATTAAGCAAACGAAAATCACCTTTGCTTGTGTCAAAAGAACCCAATGCCGTGTTATGAATACTTCCGGTGTTTTTCATTACACGTGCTGTAACCTGTTTCAGAAAATCCGGGGTAAAAGGTACTTTTTTTCTGGCTGAATCTAATACAAAGAGTAAAGCATTGTAATGGTCTTTCTGCATCTGATGATGCAATAGTGGTTTTCCTTTGGCGGTAATATCTTCATCCAGTAATAGCTGAGTTTCTATCTCGGTAAGAGAGGCACCTTCAATGCTGGTTGAATGATGCACTATTGAATACAGGTTATACTTTTCCCAGTTAATAGCCTGTTGAATATCCAGTTTATTGTATTTTTCCAGAAGCTGAATTATATTCTCCGGATTTTCTTTCATGACTTCACACCTCCTTTTTTTAAGGTCCTGTAAAATACAGCCACATGTTTCTAATAGCCAGAATTTGGTTTTAAAACAGTTTGTTATAAGTAGCAAATATACAACAAGAAAGCCAATAAAAATGAGTGGCAAGTAATTGGAAAACCAGCATGAATGAATCAATGTAATGATATTAATTTAATGCACATCCAACCCATGGCGCATATAAATGAGATGCTCCAGGGTTTTGAGTATCTCTTCCATATATTCATTCACTGCCTTTACGCTTCCGGGCAAAGTATAAACCAGACTTTCACTCATAAGGCCGGCTACTCCCCTGCTTAGTAATGCGTTGGGCTTATTTGCTCCGTACTTTACACGAATCATTTCCATAATACCGGGAATTTCCTTATCCAGCATAGGCTTTATCGTTTCTACAGTAATATCGCGCGGACCGATGCCGGT
>CAYXIT010000066.1:1274-3513 GCA_964465275.1 uncultured Bacteroidales bacterium
ATATTGACCTTTACTGGCCCGGTCGCTTAACGTAACAACCTGAAACCGCAGCACCCGGGGAACATACTCCAGAATATCACCGGGTCTTAGGGAGCCTTGCCTGATTACCCTGGCAAAAATACCTTCTTTGGGCATCACACAATTGCCCACTTCCCTGAAGATCGCACAACTGCTGCCGTGGCATTCTTTACCAATCTGGGTGATCTCCAGCTCCACATTTTCACCAACAAAGCGATCCAGAGGAGATGTTTTTACCAGTTCAACGCCTTCGGTAGTTATATTTTCAGCAAATTCGCCGAATGCCAGCTGGCGGCCGGCCTGAACCGAAAAACGATCGAAACTTTCTTTACCCAGTAGACTTACCTGGCGGTGCCAGGGGCCGCTGTGAGCATCATCCATCACTCCGTTATGATTGAGAGTGATCTCCTCTACGGGTTTTTTTACTGTTCCTTTTTCTTCGGAAATATTTACAGAAAGAATTTTTACTTGTTGAGCCATATGTTTTTTTATAGAACGCTGATGACGCGGATTGTTATGCTATTCTTTAGTTTTTTTCAATAATTTCACTCCTTCGATTACCATCTCTTTATCCACTGCCTTGCACATGTCGTAAACCGTGAGCAAAGCAACGCTAACACCGGTAAGTGCTTCCATTTCGATACCGGTCTGGCCAATGCATCTGAGAGTTGCAGTAACTTCTACACCATTTTCCTGAAGCTCCGCTTTTATATCTGCTTTGGTGATCTGCAAGGGATGGCAGAGCGGAATCATATCAGATGTTTTTTTGGCTGCCTGTACACCCGCAATCTCTGCAACGGTAAGCACATCACCTTTTCTCACCTGGTTATCCTGTATAAGTTTTACCGTTTCAGGTTGCAGATGTATAAAACCCCGGGCCACTGCAGTACGCGTTTGCATGGGCTTAGCGCCCACATCTACCATATTCGCCTTACCCTTTTCATCTATGTGTGAAAGTTTTTTCATTGCCCAAAAATCAATATTTATTCATATTTCAAGTACGTAGATCAACACACTAATCACTAATCACTAATCACTAATTACCACCTATCCTCCAATATTATGAAAGCAATTGCTCATATTTATCGTTCCTTTTTCCGGTTTGGCAAACAAAGCAGCTTCAATAGCTTTTTGAATACCCATTTCGCGAATGTCATACTCCAGGTCGGAAAAAAGACAAGGTTTCATTTTACCGGTTGGAGTAAGACGTAACCTGTTGCACCTGGAGCAATCGCCACCGGTGCCTCCGTCTACAACTCCAAAATGACCTGTTGACAGATCCATCTGGCTGATAAAGCGTACCTGCAATCCGTTTTCTAAACAATATTGCTTTACTGCCAGTGCATCCGGCTCATCAGATGATTTTTTTATTACACAATTTATTTTAACCGGATTTAACCCTGCAAGTTTTGCCGCTTCAATTCCGGCAAGTACCTTTCTGATATCTCCTCCCCGGGTTATTTGTGAAAATTTCTCAGGATCCATAGTATCCAGACTGATATTAACCCTGTGAAGACCTGCATCAGCAAGCTGCTTTGCATACTTCTCCAAAAGGATACCATTGGTGGTAATGGACATGTCCATCACACCATTTACGTCGGCAATCATTCTTACCAGTTCAACGATATCTTTTCTTACAAGAGGTTCACCACCCGTCAGCCGGATCTTTTCAATACCCAGTGGTACCGAAACCGCCACTACCTGCTGAATTTCTTCATAGGTAAGAATATCGGAATGTTTTACCATACATACTCCATCTTCGGGCATGCAGTAACGGCACCTTAAATTGCACCTGTCGGTAACCGAGATACGCAGGTAGTTTATTTTACGATTATACAGGTCTAACATTTACTAATTCTCCTTTGGCAATTTCAAAAGTGTCCACTGCAACTGACATTATAGCATCGGAAAGGCATACAGCATGTATATGTGCTGATCCATGGTAACTCACAGGTACTACTTCTGCATTTTCGTTGATTTTAACCGGAACCCACTCCAAACGGTCAGCCTTTTTTCGCTTGAAGTTTACTCCCATGGGTAATTTCATTTCAACCGGTTTGAAATCATATCCCATTAATTTATATAACAAAGGCTTTACAAATATCTCAAAGTTAATAAAAGAAGACACAGGATTTCCCGGTAAACCAAAAATCCAGGATTTATCAGTAACTCCGAAAACGGTAGGTCTGCCGGGTTTAACGGCAACTTTCTGAAAGCGAAT
>CAYXIT010000066.1:3557-9384 GCA_964465275.1 uncultured Bacteroidales bacterium
CCTTATTTTTTCGCATGATCTCCGGTACAAAGTCAAAGTCGCCCATGCTCACTCCACCTGTGAGAATAACCACATCATTCCCGGCCAGTGCTTTGGTAATGGCAATATCGGTATCTTCTTTGGCATCAGGAACAATTCCCATATAATTGGGAATACATGATGCCTGCTTTACCTGCGCCATCAGTTGCCAGGCGTTGGAGTTGCGGATCTTGCCCGGACCAGGTTTTTCGTGTGGCTCAACCAGTTCATCGCCGGTAGAAAGGATTGCAACCCGGGGCTGTCTGGCCACCAGCGGATCAGTATAACCCACAGCAGAAAAAACAGCAATATGAGAAGGTTTAACAGGTTGACCTTTATTCCAGATTACATCGCCCTCTTTCACGTCTTCTGCACGGTATGCAATATTTGCCGAAGTTTTACCCGCTGTAAACCGGATCTTCTCATGACCGATATTCTCTGTTTGTTCAACCATTATTACCGTATCTGCTCCTTCAGGAACCATGGCTCCGGTCATTATTCGTGCACATTGCCCTGCTCCTATTGACTTTTCAGGTATCATCCCGGCAGGAATGGTTTCAATGACATCCAGCTCTTTGTCGAGATCTTCCCGGCGGCAGGCAAAACCATCCATAGCAGCCTTATCAAAAGGGGGCATATCCACATCTGAAATTACGTCTTCCGCCAGCACACGACCCAGTGACTCGGTAAAATCAACCCGTTCATCGCCCAGGTAGCGGGCAGAATCAAGAATTATTTCCAGGGCTTTTTCGAAAGAAATCATTGTTTGGGTTATTGGGTTAATGGGTTATTAAGTTTTTGGGTTATTGAGAAAGTGAGAAAATAAGAAATTAAGAAAATAAGGGATTTCGGTCTCCGGTCTCCGGTCCTAAATATCAAACACCTCATATTCCTGGTCCAGCAGATTGATCATCAGGAAGCGGTTTCTGAGCAGTTGTCCCTTACCGGTTAATATCTTAACTACTTCTGATACTTCAACGGATTTCCCAGTTCCTGCTCAATTCCTTTGTTGCTGCCCTGGTAAATGCTACCGATTATATTGTCGCCCGGGAAGATTGTTGTAACCTGCCCGTACCAGCCTGCAATGGCACCGTAAACCATGGGGATTTTAAGTTTTTCAGCATACTTCTGCAAAAGCATCCGGGTTGAAAGATTATCAAGTGCATCGCATATTACATCATGATCCCTAATGAGTTCTTCTGCATTGTTTTCATCCAGAAAAATCTGAACGGCATTAACTTCCACATCAGGATTAACCTTTTTGATATGCTCTTTTGCAGTTAACGCCTTGGATTTCCCCATATTATCAACATTGCTTAATAATTGCCTGTTCAGATTGGATTCGTCAAATACATCGCCGTCAATAGCCGTAATATGGCCAACACCCAACCTTGCCAGTTGCTCAATGATATGCCCGCCAAGGCCGCCGCAACCCACCACTATTACTTTTTTTTCTCGTAAAGATAAATTCTCTTCACGCGAAAGCATATTTTCATTTTTCAGATATCGTTTTTCCATTCAAACTAATTTAAATGAAGATCTCAAACTATCGATCATCAAAATTCAAACCTGCCGCTTTCAAACCCGCATTGGCGGTACTTCGCACCTTCGGTTTTCAGTCCCGTAGTAACGGGATTTCGAAACTTCGGCTTCAATCCCGCATAAGCGGGACTCCGAACCTAAAGGTTCTCAGCATTATTATCCACCACCAACCGGCGGGAAAATGCTTACAGTATCCCCATCTTTCAGCTGTTGCTCAAACTTGCCATCCATACCATTCACAAGAAGAATTGCGACTTCTGAATTATCAATCCCGAGTTGATCAATGATTTCATGTGGTGATGTATTATCATCAAAATTCATCATCAATTCTTTGCCTCTTCCATCGCGCAAAGTTGCGAATAATCTTACTTTTATTTGCATGTTTTTGGAAAAATTAGCTTTAGAAATAAGGGTTTAATTCATTGTTGGAACGCAGATCATTCAGATTTCTTATAACCATTACCGGCATCTGTAAATTAAAACTGCATGTCCTTTTCAATCAATTGCAAAATACAAATTTTCTGGCCCACAAACAATCGGCGCAATTGGGAGATTCGCCGTGACAGTCGAAATCAACATCGTGAATAAGGCTGCAACCTTCAACCAGATCGCAGTCAGGACACGATGGATAATGGTTATTGTATATCTTTTTTCTGAATTTCACATATTCTTTATTTTCCCAGATCTCCTTCAGGCTGAGGTCCTTCAGATTACCAAAACTATATTGTTTTAAAATTTTCTTCCTGCCGAAAACTACTTCGCTCCCCTCGTGTGAAAGCCGGTAGCATGGAACTATCTCACCCCTCGATGTTATGTAAGTAGCATCATTGTTTACAAAGGCACATTTTCTTTCGGTTTTGAGTTCAACTTCCGGAAATATGATTCGTAAACCCCTGCGGAATGAATAGTTCCTGATCTTATGAAACTTCTCTTTCATTTCGCGGTTTTCGCAACGGGAATAAAGAATATCATCAGCCTGATCAGTATGCTGGGGTAAAAGGTGTGAGATAACCAGATTCCGGACTCTTTTCTCTGCCAGGATATCCATCAGGGGAAAAATATCATCAATATTCTTTTCAGTGGCCACAAATTGTATGTCAAGATATGGCATCTCCTTTTGGTTTTGTTCCTTCAGTTGATTGAGATGATCTATATTTGCAATAAGTTCCTTGAAAACAACACCCCTTTCTCGCACCATATGGCTTTCCATACCATCAATGGAAACCACAAAAAGATGGATTTTTGATACAATTTCAGCATTAAGTTGCTCTCTGAATAGAGTAGCATTGGATGTAACCCAGATTTGTTTATTGCACAGAAGCTCCACAGATCGGATAAAGAAGGGAGACACAAGAGGCTCGCCCATCCCACCCAGAACAACAGTTTCGATAGTTTTATTTTCCCGGATCTGATTTACTATATTTTCCCATAAATCTTCCTTCATATCAACAGGCTCCTGCACCCATTGATGTCGGTAGCAGATTTCACATTCCAGATTACAACTATCAGTAAGTTCGAGATAAACTTTTTTTAACATAATAAACAAAAAACCGGCTAAATATTAAAAAGCCCGGAGCTCCTTTTTAGAGAAAGGGAAAGGAGCAACGGGCTATTATTTTAGAACAATTTTCTAGGAGGGTACACCAAGTTCCTGAAGTTTTTCCGGTGTTGGTATTCCGTTTTCGTCCCAGCCTCTTTCCTGATAATACAGAGGGAGCATTTCTGCAAGACGCGACAGATGACCTTTTGAAGGTCCTGATGGGATAGGTTCTTCCATCAGACGTTTTGGCAATTTATCCTGCGAAGGATCAATACCAGCCTTCAGATTCCAGATTCTTTCCAGATTCCAGATACGGTCGCCGGCCTTAAGAATATCCTCTGCTGTATGTTTTTCACCTGTAACTGCGCTGAACATTTCTGCGTAATCGTCAGCATTAAGTGCAAATGAAGTAAAGAGACACATTCCGCAGGAGTCGATGAAAGCAGTGAGATCCTGGAAGATTTTAGCCCAGCCGGGTTTTCCTTTTATTTCGAGACGGTCAAGTTTTTCGGGTAACCCAAGGATTTCAGGCGAGATCAGATAACCACGTACGTGACAACCACCACGGTTTGATGTGGCATATTGCAGACCTTGCCCCTGTATTCCTCTTGGATCGTATGCGGGCAGTTCCTGTTTTTTCACTGTCAGGGAAAGTTCAGGATGTCCATAGGCATCTGCAAGCCTGTAAGAACCCTCTGCCATTTTACTGGCCAGTTCACCATCACGACGACCCAGCTTTTTCACCCATTCTACCATACTATCGCCATCACCGAATTTCAATCCCAATCCATTCAGTTCTTCATCCTTTATATGCCCTTTTTCATAGAGCTCCATGGCAGTAGCCACTGTAACTCCTGCAGAAATGGTATCAATACCCATCTCATTGGCCCAGAAATTAGCTTTGATAGCTGCCTTCATATCAGAAACACCGCAAGCTGCGCTGAATGCCCAAACACTTTCATACTCAGGACCACCGGTTTCAATATCATCAGCTTTGGTGTAACGGCCGCAGGCAATAGGACATGCAAAGCATGATTCACGCTTAAGCAGAAACTGCTCACTCATCGTTTCACCACTAACATCTTCCGCTTTATCAAAATATGTTTTCTGGAAGTTATTGGTGGGAAATACTCCCTGCTCATTAATGATATTTACCAATACGTTGGTTCCATAGGTAGGTAAACCGGCTCCGGTAACACCATTCTCTTTAATTTGTGAACGTCCTCTCTTTACAACTTCTTTGAGAGCATCAGGATCAGCAACTGTTGGTTTTGATGAACCTTTAATTACAATCGCTTTCAGATTTTTACTTCCCACAACTGCTCCAACACCCGAGCGGCCTGCAGCGCGATTGAGGTCGTTCATTACGGCAGCAATCTTTGAAAGGTTTTCACCTGCCGGCCCGATACAAAGCACCTTGGCCTTTTCAGGCGATTCTTTCATAAGTTCATTGGTCGTTTCAATCGTAGTTTTTCCCCATAGATGACCGGCATCGCGGAATTCAATTTTATCATCTTCTATAAAAATGCTTACAGGCTTTTCTGACTTTCCTTCCAGAATTATCATATCATAACCTGCAAATTTCATTTCAGCGCCCCAGTAGCCCCCTGAGTTGGAACTGGCAATCGTACCTGTGAGAGGTGACTTGGTAACCACCATGTACCTGCCGCCTGCAGGCGTAGGAGTACCTGTCATTGGTCCTGTAGCAATAATGATCTTGTTAGCCGGGTCAAATGCATCAATATTCGGGTCTACCTCATCAAACATAATTTTTGAGCCAAATCCGCGGCCTCCGATGTACTTTAATGCTTCTGCATGGTCCAGCTCTTCGAGCTTCCATGTTTTCTCAGAAAGATTAATTCTTAAGATTTTTCCTCTGTAACCGTGCATGGTTTTATATTTTTTGGTTAATAAAAAGAAATAGTTTTTCCAACCTTATAAGGCAATCATCAAACCAAAACATATAAATTATTGAATAGCTGTTATATGGATTTTTTATCAAGATGTTAATCTGGTAACATTAACTCATTTTGTTTGGTTTCTGAACACATTCCATTTATATTTGTGTCGTATTTCTTTACAGTGTTAAATTTTTGAACACTGTAAAAATGAAAACACCATCAAATTGCAGACTATTTATACTTAGATTGAATATAAATTGAGGATATTTTCAGAATCAACATCGCAATAAAAAGATATACAGCATTTTAACAGACATTTCACATGCTAAAAGACTGGCGAACCCAACTAACAGTTATTTTTTTCAGCGGTTTTATATTGCTTTTTATTGTTGCACCCATCGCCGGTTTACTTTTGCGAACTTCTCCGACTGAATATGCCAATACAATCCAGGACAATGAAGTAGCTTCAAGCATTGGACTGACACTTCTGGCAGCAATGGGTGCCACCCTGATCTTTGGAATTTTATCTGTTCCCCTTGCCTTTCTGCTGGCACGTAAGGATTTTCCTTTCAAAGGATTAATAAATGGCATTATAGATTTGCCTGTTGTAATTCCTCATTCGGCAGCAGGTATAGCGCTGCTGGGAGTAATATCGAGAGGGACCTGGATCGGCCAGGCAGGTGAAGCAGCAGGCATAAGTTTTGTGGGTGGGGTTGCCGGTATTGTGGTTGCCATGGCATTTGTCAGCCTGCCATTTGCCATCAACGCAGCACGGGATGGATTTTCTGCTGTACCCGAAAAACTCGAAAAAGCGGCCCTGAACCTG
>CAYXIT010000066.1:9394-18227 GCA_964465275.1 uncultured Bacteroidales bacterium
ACCTGGGTGCATCTCCCCAAAGAGTATTTTTCAGCATATCCTTACCCCTGGCCAAAAGATCGGTAATCAGCGGATTGGTTATGATGTGGGCGAGAGGTCTGAGCGAATTCGGAGCTGTAATCATCATTGCCTATCACCCGATGATCACTCCGATATTAATATGGGAAAGATTTACATCTTTTGGTTTGTCATATGCCAGACCGGTGGCGGCCATTTTTATCCTGGTTTGCCTGGCCATTTTTATTACCATGAGAGTTTTATCCGGAAAAAGATACCATGTTAGAAATTAAAAATATAAATGCCAGATTGGGAGAGTTCCGTTTGCGGAATATTTCACTTGAACTTGAACCAGGTGATTATTTAACGGTATTGGGACTTTCGGGTGCAGGCAAGACTGTTCTGCTGGAGGTACTTGCAGGCCTTGTAAAACCCGAAACAGGCGAAATATTTATGGATGGTAAAGATATCAGTAGTCAAAGTATTCAAAAAAGACCATTCGGACTTGTTTACCAGGATATGGCACTTTTTCCGCATATGCCGGTCAGAAAGAATATAATCTATGCACTAAAAAGCAAAGGCCTGTCAAACCAGCAACAAAAAAATAAAACCCTGGAGCTTGCCCGCCTTACCCAGGTGGAACATTTGCTTGATCGCCACCCCGGAACTTTATCCGGCGGGGAAGCACAAAGGGTAGCACTGGCCCGCACACTGGCATCAGACCCCGAAGTGCTTTTGCTTGATGAGCCCCTGGCCAGTCTCGATGTAAAACTCAGGCAGGAGCTTCGTGAACTGCTAAAAAAAATAAACCAAACCGGAAAAACCATCATACACGTTACCCATGACCCTATGGAAGCGGCTACCTTAAGCAAAAAGATTGCTATCATAGAGAAAGGCGAACTAATACAGTGGGGTAAGCCCGAAGATGTTTTCCGGAATCCTGTTTCGGAGTTTGTAGCTCGTTTCAGTGGAATAAAAAATATATTTTTTTGTGAATTTAAAACTGAAAACGGCAAAAACGGGTTATTTCAAGGTATTACTCAAAAAAACCTGGTGATCAGAACTCTTCAGGATGCCGCAAAACCAAAAGCTCATTTAATGATACCCGGGGAAGACATCATAGTTTCTGAAGAGCAACTGGAAACCAGTGCTATAAACCAATACCAGGGTACTTTAAAAGAAATATATTTACTTAATCATGGAGCAGAACTTATCGTAGATGCCGGAGAATTGTTTTCAGTAATCGTTAGTAAAAGATCTCTCGAAAAACTGAACCTCTCCCCGGGTAAAAAGATCTGGATAAGCTTTAAGGCATCTGCAGTAAGAACTTTATAAACTGCACCAAAAAACATTAGCAAAAAAAATAGAAATTAAATACCCGCTATTATGATTACCAAAGATAGTATCCAAAGAGAAATCATTAAAAAATCGCATCAAAGATGTGAAGAATATGGTGTAAACAAGGAACAGATCTTTCCCAGCAGAATTTTGAAAGGGAATGAGGTTTCATCGCATCTGGCAAGAAACGAATATTTGCTAAGGGTTGCTGCTCCTTTTATGGAAATCATACATGAAACCGTTTCCGATTCCGGTTTTTTTATACTCCTTACTGATAATGAAGGATGTATATTACGCTCCGTGGGAGATCCTGATATAATCGCAGAATCAGAAAAGTTGAATATGGTGGTTGGGGCCTATATGCATGAAAAAAATATAGGCACCAATGCCATGGGTACTGCCATTAGCGAAGCACAACCCATACAGGTTACAGCTGCTGAACACTTTATTTCAGCCTATCATCGCTGGACCTGCTCAGCAGCACCCATACATAATAATGATGGTGAAATTATAGGCACATTGAATCTTACAGGAGAAAGTCACCTGGTACATCCCCATACGCTGGGGCTTGTGGTAGCTGCTGTAAGAGCCATTGAAAACCAGATAAAAGCCGAACATGCCCAGGAGAAACTCAATGAGGCTTTTTCATATATGAAGTCAATTATTGAATCGGTTTCTGCAGGAATTATGGCACTTGACATCAACGGTAACATCAAAACCATTAACAACTGGGCATGCAGCATGCTAAATCTTGAAAAGAAAAACATGCTGAATAAACATATTGAAAAGCTATTGCCCCACTGGAAAGATATTATCGAAAGATTTAAAAGAGGTGAAACCTATATGGATATGGAAACCAATTTCCCTATCAATGGTAACAAGGAACGGCATGATCTCAGTGCTTATCCGATTGTTGACAAAAGCGATGAGATTATTGGAATGGTACTGGTAATCAAAGGAATGCAGAAAATATTTAACCTGGTTAATAAATATACCGGTATGCGGGCTCATTATAACTTTGACGATATAATTGGCGAAAGCCCCGAATTCAGCCAGGTAATTGAACATGCTGAAAAAATTTCCAGTTCCACTTCTACAGTGCTCCTGATGGGTGAAAGCGGAACAGGTAAAGAACTCATTGCCCAAAGCATCCATAACGCCAGCCCCAGGAAAAACTCCGTTTTTATCGCGGTAAACTGCGGTGCTTTACCCAAGAATCTTATTGAAAGTGAACTCTTTGGCTATGAAGAAGGTGCTTTCACCGGCTCGAAAAAAGGCGGTCATGCAGGTAAATTTGAGCTGGCCAACGGTGGTACAATATTTCTGGATGAAATCGGAGAGATGCCACTTGACATGCAGGTGAACCTGCTCAGGGTGTTGCAGGAAGGTTACGTTACACGTGTAGGAGGTACAAAAAATATACCTGTGAATGTCAGAGTTATTGCCGCTACCAAAAAGAACCTGGTTGATGAATTGCAAAAGGGAACTTTTCGCGAAGATTTATTTTACCGACTGAGTGTAATTCCCCTTTTTATTCCTCCCCTTAGAAAAAGAGGTAATGATAAACTTGCACTCTTCAATTACTTCCTGAAAGTAAAAGCTCAGAAACTGAGTAAACCCATCCCATCCGTTTCCGGCGAATTGCTGAGCCAGATATCAGTATACAACTGGCCCGGCAATGTTCGTGAACTGGAAAACTATGTAGAGAACATCGTAAACTTTAACGGACACAGCAGTTTTAGCATCACAAACCCCATTGTTGATCAGCAAAAAGAAAAAGAAGTTCTTTCCGACCAGAATCAAGCTATTGAAAACGGAATGCATAATGATGACTTTGCCAATATGACACTGGAGGAAATCGAAAAAATCACCATTAAGGAATGTTTTGACAAATTGGAAGGAAACATTACCCAGGTCAGTCGTAAACTCGGAATCAGCCGCACTACCCTGTATTCAAAAATGAAAAAATATAATCTGCAGGAAAACTAAAGTATCAAGGATTATCTTTATCTTATCAAAAATCCCCACTTTTAGGGATATATTATACTCCCGGTTAAAGAAGATCATTTTTAATTTTGCAGTCGTTAATCATTTAACAACTTGTAAACTTAAAATATCTCTTTATGTTACAATTTAAAAGTATATTTTTTTTATTCTTCCTGCTTTTGGGAAATATTCAGATCAAAGCAAGCTCCCCCGAAGGTTTAGCAATGAAAACCAATGCAAATATTGTAGGCCATGTTACTGCAGATGGTAAACACCTCCCGTTTGTTAACATAACTGTTAAAGGTACCACAATTGGCACAGTAACCGACGAAACCGGCCATTTTCGGCTGATTCATATACCTGAAGGCAATCATGTTTTGGCAGCCAGTTACCTGGGTTATAAAAGTGCTGAACTTGAAGTAACAACAAAAGCTGGTATTACCAGGGAATTAAATATCAGTCTTGAACCTGATGCTTTAGGACTGAATGAAGTGGTTGTAACCGGTGACCGCAATGAACGCAAAAGATCTGAGTCAATGGTAGTAGTTAACACACTCAGCGCTGCCCTTTTCAATACCACCAACTCCATAAACTTTGCAGATGCTTTGAACTTTGCTCCTGGTCTGAGAGTAGAAAACAACTGCCAGAATTGCGGATTCAATCAGGTTCGGATGAATGGAATGGAAGGAACTTACTCACAAATACTTATTAACAGTCGACCCATTTTTAGTGGTCTGGCAGGAGTTTATGGTCTTGATCTGATTCCCGCCAACATGATAGAACGTATTGAAGTGGTAAGAGGAGGTGGTTCTGCTCTCTATGGAAGCAATGCCATTGCAGGCACTGTTAATGTAATTTTAAAAGATCCGCTTGTCAATAGCTATGAGATAGGGTTTAACTCATCAGGTACGGGGGTTGGAACACAAAACAGCGGGGAAATTACTCCCGACAATAGTTTCAATTTTAATGCATCAATGGTTACTGCTGACCACCGCACAGGACTTTCTGCTTTTGGATTTCATCGTGTTCGCGATCCCTTTGATGCCAATAACGATGCGTTTTCAGAAATTACCCAACTTAATAATACAACATTAGGTACCAGATTCTTTCACCGTTTCGGAACCCGCAACAAACTCTCTGTTGACTTATTTAACATTAAAGAAAAACGAAGAGGCGGAAACGATTTCCATAAATTACCACATATGGCAGATATCACAGAATCAGCAGACCATGATATTATGACTCTGGCCCTGAACTTTGACCAGTACTTCCGGGATTATGATCTGTTGAAGATTTATGCTTCAGGGCAAAAGATCAACCGCGACACTTATTACGGAGCAAGCCAGTCACTAGAAGATTACGGTAATACCGATAATTTAACCTTCAATGCCGGTTTTCAGTACCGCGCCTTGTTCGGTGAATCAACACTTACCAGCGGCTTTGAATTTACCGGCGAAAATCTTGTAGATACAAAACTGGGGTTTCAGGATTTTGAAGCCGGCATGGCTAACGGAGAACTTATATTTACAGATAACCTGATAGTTGCTGATCAGCAAAGCTTTACTGCAGGCTTATTCTCGCAATATGATTTTGGATGGAATGATTTTCGTTTTTCCTTAGGTGCACGACTG
Organism: uncultured Bacteroidales bacterium; assembly: GCA_964465275.1. Classification (GTDB taxonomy): domain Bacteria; phylum Bacteroidota; class Bacteroidia; order Bacteroidales; family UBA7960; genus SKVR01. The sequence goes on from CAYXIT010000066.1 coordinate 14,347, forward strand.
GATAACTATCGTGTTGTAGATAAAGAAAAAAACTTTGAACCCAAAACCGGTCTTATGCTGAGTCCCCGCGTCAGCTCTATGTACAATTTTTCACCTGAACTACAGGCTCGTCTGAGTTATGCTCAGGGGTACCGTGCCCCACAAATTTTTGATGAAGATCTCCATATTGAAACGTCAGGTGCACGCCAGGTGATCCATATTAATTCACCGGACCTGACTGCTGAAACCAGCCATAGTTATATGGCTTCTGCAGATTTCAATCACCTTATCGGCAATACATTCTTTTCAGTTCTTGCTGAGGGATTCTATACCCTGCTAAAAAACCCCTTTGTATTGGAGTTTGGGGAACCCGATGAAAACGGAAGAGTAGAATATATCCGGGGAAATGCAGATGAGAATGCTGTTATACAGGGAGTAAACACTGAGATTAATATTGTTCCCGGCAGAAACCTGAATATCAACCTGGGAATTACATTTCAACAAAGCCAATACGAAGAAGAGCAGGAATTCGGGGAAAAAAGATTCTTCAGGAGTCCAAACAGTTATGGTTTTGCAGCTGCTGACTGGAACGTTAACAACCAATGGGGATTATCGCTCAACGGAAATTATACAGGCAGGATGCTTGTTCCGTATTTTGGCCCTGAACTCGAAAATCCGGAAGAAGGAATACTCCGGCAAACCAATGCATTTTTCGATATTGGTGCCCGACTGCGCTACAATATTAGTTTGCAGAATTCTAAAATACAGGTATTCGCAGGGGTGAAAAATATTCTAAATTCCTACCAAAATGATTTTGATACCGGAATAGAACGCGATGCTGGTTACCTATACGGACCATCACTGCCACGAACCATTTATTTTGGTATACGCGCAGGAAACCTTCTCAAATAAGATTCTTTTCAGAAAAAAATTGTTGAGAGTTAAAGGATAACCGGACATTGAGCTTTTAAAAGGAAATTGCAGATCAACCTGTCATAAATTTCGAAAGGCTTTCTGTCCGGTTGAGTAGTTAGATGTAAATACAATAAACAAATCTCCTTGAATTACTTATTGCTGGTAATAGTCCTGTAAATTTCATCATATCTGGCAACACCCTGATCAAGGCTGAACAAATTAATTGCCTTTCTTCTTATCTGAGCCGGATCAGGTTTCAGGATTTCATCCAGCCGGCTGATTATCCTTTCCATTTCAGCTTCAGAAAAATCCTTCAAAACCAGCCCTGCATCATTTCCTGCAAAAATCAGATCAGTATCCCCTACCCCTGAATTGCATATCACCGGAATCCCCATACTCATAATCTCTGCCTGCTTGGTGGGACTGCTGGCCTTTTTTGAAAATACAGGTTTGATAAAAAACATTGAAAGGGTTGATAGCATAAGGTATGCCGGTACTTCTTCACGCAAAGCTTTTGAAATTATAAAACGTTTTTCTTCTATTTGCAGTACACGAGCCTTATGTTTTATGCAGTTGGCATCGTCTCCCGAGATAAACAGAAACTTTGCCTGTGGATAACGAATTAGTAATTTCTTAAAAAAAACAAGCATCTCATCAATCATATACCATGTACCCAAAGAACCCAGGTAAGACAAAATAAAATCATTCTCACCTATGTTCAGCTTCTTTTTTAACTGTTGCAGAAAGTCTGTGGTAACTTTTTCCCTTGAAAACAGTTCCGTATCAACACAACATGGAATTACAGTTGTTTTATTTTTGATTCCCTTACCAAATAGGGTTTCAATGACGTCTTTACCCGATTGGGTCAGACTCACAACCGCATCAGCATTTTCAAAAAAAAGCTTTTCCTTCCTTTTGAAATACTTGTAAACCAACCGATGGAGCAAGTTTTTGTCATTCCATATTTTTCCATCTAATCGTTCATCGGCCCAGAAGCCCCGCATATCAAAAAGAAACCGGACACCATGTTTCTTTTTCAGTTCAAGGCCGGCCAGGGCAGCAATATAACTCCTGCAATGTGTGAAATCGAAGTTTTCGCGTTTATGTAAACTTCTGGCCATTTTCTTTATCCTGTAAACATCCAGAAGCTTTGATAATCCCGGAGGATGGTCTGAAAAGGGCAAAGGATGCCATTGAATATTTTTTCGGGCAAACAGTCTGTCAACAATTGTTCTTTCTTTTGTGGATATGTGTTTTTTCTCACAACTGATCACATGTATGATATGCCCCCTGTCGGCAAGCTCTTCAATATATGGGATCACCTGCGACCGCCCCAGGGAATCTGTCATTCCATCATAAGAAACATACAGCACCTTCATGCAAACCAAAATTTATAACCACAATCAATGAAAGATATGCTTTTGTATAATTCAATCATTTTGCAGCATTCAGATGAAATCAATGTAACTAAAACCTTCGAATCTTACAAAAGATCCGGTATCAAATTGCTGAATCATTATTACAGATCAAAAGTAATGAACTTTTCATACCTGAATTGTCGGATACAGAATAATAATATTCAAAAACTTTTATATTAACCCATTCTCCATTGTTAATAAAAAATTAAAACACTGGTTTAATGTTTTAACATTTCGGTAACACTAAAACATTATTTTTGTATTGGGACTTTTGGATTTAATAACTGAATACTCACTTGCGCTATGGAAAAGACAAGCTTCATCACAAAAAAAGCAAAGGAGAATAAATCAGATTTCACTTCCCGGCAATTTTTGAAGATTTCGGGAAGGAAGAATACTATATCTGATGCTGAAAAAGAAACATCATCCCTTATGGAAATGTGGAACTACTATCTGAATTTTTCCCGACTTGAATTCTGAAGCCAATAATCCTTCCTTTTATAAATTAATCTAAACATCAGTTCATTCTTGTTGTTGGAAGAATGGGATTTGTATTATTTGTAATTCCCTGTAAAAACAGGTTAAAGTTTTATTTATTTTTAGAAGTTTTTATCGTGAAAAATTAACATGTAATTCACATTATTTCCTTAACATTGCATATCAAACCGAGGAATAATCTAAATCAATTGAACATGTTTAAAAGAGTGAAACTATCAGGTCTTTTTTTATTGGGCTTTGTAATGTTTTTTTTGCAATCCTGCACATTGGGCGCAGGTGAAAAAGAGAAACCGGAACTGGAAGCCCCTAAAAACATTATCGTATTTATTAGTGATGGAATGGGGCATAATCACTTAAAGGCAACAAATTACTATCAATATGGTCAATCACCTGCTCAGGTATTTGAGCAGTCCGACTGGACAAATTTTGCCATGGCAACCTATTCATCTGTTGTGAGGGTTCGCGATGAAGATACAATATTCAGCGGTGGCTACAATCCGCAGAAAGCTTCAACCGACCCTGAATATCTTAAACTGGATTATACGGATTCAGGTGCAGCTGCATCTGCCCTTTCTTCAGGTAAGAAGACCTACAACGGTTCCATAGGTATTGGAATTTATGGCGATACGCTAAAACATATGAGTCAGGCAGCCAAAGCATTAGGTAAAGCTATTGGGGTAGTATCAAGTGTCCCTCTCAGTCACGCCACTCCAGCGGGTTTTGTTGCACATAACGAGAATCGTAATAATTACGCGGAGATTGCCAGATACATGTTTTTTCATACTCAAACCGATGTAATCATGGCTGCCGGAAACCCGGATTTTAATGATGACGGAGAACCGGCTGAAATGGACCCCCGCTATTTGGGAGGCAAAGAAGTTTGGGAAATGCTGAAAGCCAATGACAATAACACTGTTTTTGACACCAGCGAAGGCACTTACCGGGTACAGGACGCTGATGGAGATGGTGAGCCCGATCCATGGACTGTAATTCAAACCCGTGAAGAGTTTCAACAGATGTCCAGTGGTCCGCAACCATCCAGGGTACTTGGTGTTCCGCATACATACGCAA
>CAYXIT010000067.1:0-2678 GCA_964465275.1 uncultured Bacteroidales bacterium
CCATTAGATCCTGAATATCGATCAATTCACTTTCAATATAATCAAAAAGATCAGCTCTCTGAATCTGTTCGGGAAGGAATGCCCCAACAGGATCTTCTTCGGTAACAAAAGGTACATTGGCAAATATATCCAAAGCATGCCAGTAACTCAAGGCTCTGAGGAAACGGGCTTCTGCCCTGTAAACCTCTATTTGGTCACGGAGTGTACCGCTAACACCACGATCATCCAGTTTTGCATCGGTTGTTTCACGTATGTATTCATTGGCCAGAGATATCTGGTAAAAAATACGATAATACATGGCAGTTACAAACACATCACTTGCTCCCCATGAATGATAGATAAAATCTTTAATAGTCTGGTCGTCCCAGCCAATAACGGCTTCATCTGTAGTGAGCACCTGGTGATACCAGAAACCGCGTAAATACTGGCCAAACCCTTCATCGATACCGCTGATATCAGCCATACCGGCAGGTCCTTGCTGACCGGAAACAGCCAGTCCGGCATATAACTTTGCCAGAAATTCTCTGTAAGCTGCAGGGTCGTCAAAAACATCGGCCGCCGTAATTTCATTGTCATCAAGGGGCCTGGTGTCAAGATCCTCGAGGCAGGAAGTGAACATTAATGCCAATCCTGCTATAAAAATTGCTATATAACTTATTCTTTTCATATCTGTCAAATGTTTTAGAATTGATAATTTAAACTTACAACGAAATTGCGCGGACGGGGATAAATATTATTATCAATACCACCGGCAACTTCAGGATCAAGTCCTTCATAATTGGTTATAACAAAAGCATTCTGAACTGTTGCAGTCATAGTAAGATCACCTATACCTGTAAGTAAATCTTTAAAATTGTAGCTCAGAGATATGTTATCCATTTTGAAGAAAGAAGCATCCTGAATATAGTAATCAGAAAGATACTGGGCATTGTTGAAACCAACAACCAAAGCATCAGGGGTTATATTACTAAGATAGGGACCTTCCGGCCGGTATAAACGACTCAGCTCACCATTCATTGAACTGATATTATTATATACAAAGTTTCTCAGATTTGCACGGCCTGCGAAATTGAAAGTCCAGTTTCTGAATGACAAATCAGATGTAACACCAAAATAGTAAGTAGAAGCAGGCTTTTTATGATGATACCTGTCATCATCAGTAATATCACCATCTTCATTTCGGTCAACATATAATCCTTCAATTGGATTACCATCAGCATCATACACCTGCTGGTAAACAAAGAAAGAATTGGGTGCATATCCCACACTATGAATCTGAACAGTATTACCTACACCTCCTGAAATCCCTCCAACAAGAACACCTAAATAGTCAGGATCTTCAACTGCTGTAAGCCTGGTAATCTTTGTTTCGTTCCAGGTTGCATTGAAACCGAGTAACCATGAGAAATCACTGGTAATAACAGGACGAGTGAATATAGAAAATTCAACCCCGGTATTTTCCATATCACCAATATTTGTATTGATAAAATTGGTGAGATTGGTACCGGCCGGAACAGGAATGAAGTTGAGCAAATCGCGGGTTTCACGGAAATAGAAATCCAGTGTACCGTAATAACGATCCTGGGCAATGCCATAATCCAATCCTACATTATAGGTAGTAGTTTCTTCCCATTTGATATTGGCATCATAACCTGCAGGACGCAGTGTTCTGATCCTTTCATTACCAAAGAAATAATAAGCACCTTCGCGGCTTACGTCATATCTGGCAAGGTAAGGATAATTGCCTCCGATATCCTGTTGACCGGTAATACCGTAACCTAGTCGAAGTTTAAGTTCGGAAAGCAGATTTTGATTTTGCATAAAATCCTCGTCGGTAATCTTCCATGCAAAAGCAGCTGATGGGAAAAGACCCCAGCGATTATCAGGACTGAATCTTGATGAACCGTCATTACGCAGGGTAAATGTGAGAAGATACTTATCCATCAATTGATAATTGATCCTGCCAAAGAAAGATAGCAGATAGTATTCATTTTCGTATTTAAAATCTTCATCAACCCTGAAAGGCTCTCCAATAATATTGTCTTCAATATTTGTTCTGAAATTAAAACCTTTATTCCAGAAGTGCTGCCATGAGTAACCTGCCATCACATCAAAGCGGCTCTGAAGATCAGGTAGTTCTTTTACATAATTTACATAAAAATCCAAAAGTTCGTTTTTCTTTTCCTGCCCGTATTCCTGCTGCAAACCGCCACCAAAATATTCCCAGGAAGCAAAATCAGGAACGAATACTTCCCCTGTACCTTCTGAATAATCATACGCAAGATTCAAATGTGCAGTAAGATCAGTAAAGAAAGGAAGGTTGTATTCAAATTTTGCATTACCAATAAAACGGTCAACAGTGGAAGCATCATCCCGCAGGGCAATTTGAGCTACAGGGTTTTTAGTAGCCACAGGGCGCGGACCATCTTCTCCTGCCCATTCAAAATATCCGCCATAAGGACTGGCCGGATCAAGGATGGGTTGTGTAGGATCAAACTGTATTGCAGCTCCGATAGCACCTCGATTGGCAAACTGATTATTCGCTCTTACTGCCCTGGCATTAAGATTAATTTTTAAGCTGTTATCAAATAATGATGGATTAACATTAAAAGCTCCGGAGATACGATTCATATTATCGCGGTCAAGTATACCATCCTGATCTGAATAACCGATAGAAA
>CAYXIT010000067.1:2718-17519 GCA_964465275.1 uncultured Bacteroidales bacterium
TATGATCATGACCGGCAGCATTACGGTATATCTGTTCCTGCCAGTTTGTATTGGCATCACCCAATAGGTTTACACGGTTGGGGTGACGTTCCTGTATGAGTTCGCGAAATGTTTCTGCTCCAAGTACATCCTGGGTTTTAGCTAAAGTTGACATGGAAAAAGTTCCGGAATAGGTAAAAAGAACCGGTAATCCGGTTACACCTGTATCTCTTGCGCCTTCACCCGTTTTAGTAGTGATAATAATTACCCCGTTTGATGCCCGTGAACCGTAAATGGCAGTAGCCGAAGCATCTTTCAATACAGTAAAACTTTCAATATCGTTGGGATTAACAAGACTCAAAGGATCACGCATACCTGATATTCCACCTGCGTCAACGGGTACACCATCAATAACAATCAGCGGATCGTTATTTGCAGCAAGAGAAGAACCTCCCCTGATCCTGATCTGGGCTGCTTCACCGGGAGCACCTCCACCTGATGTTATCTGAACACCTGGTATCTTACCGACAAGAAGTTCGGATGGAGTAGTGATGTTACCTCTGTTGAAGTCTCGTGAATCCACAACATTAATGGAACCTGTAGCATCTTCCTTCTTTTGTATACCGTAACCAATTACCACAAACTCTTCCAGTAACTGTACATCAGAAGAAAGTTCGAAATTGATGATAAGGGTTTCACCTGCGGTAAGGGTTACCTGCCTTGTACTTGGCAAATAGCCCACAAAACTGGCAACAACAGTTAAATCACCTGCAGGTGCAGAAAACTCAAACCTTCCGTCGAAATCAGTTATAGAGCCTGTAGTGGTTCCTTCAACCAAAACACTGGCACCCGGCAAGGTTTCTCCTGTGGACGCATCGACCACAGTACCGTTTATGCGGCCTGTTTGCCCGTAGGCAGTCAGACCAATGGCCATAAACAGCAGAATAGATAATCTGGCAATTCTCTTCACCATGTTGAATAATTTTTTGATTAATAATTAAATTTTAAGTAAAAGATTTTATGAAGTCTGTCTCAAAGATGCCTTCTGGCGTATGAGCTTGTCGAAACGACTGCTGGTAATAAGTTAAACAGGAGCTTCGACAGGCTCAGCATCCAGCTTATATCTGGCTTTTGAGACAGTCTCATTTTTTATCAGACTTTTTAGTTATTTTCCCAGACTCCCTAAAATCGTCAGAATTCCTTCTGTTGATTACATTTGAAAAAATAACCTGTATCCAATTTTAATTAAGATTTTACGTGAATTTCCTCAATATTTGTTGAGACTAGCAAAAGTATGAAAAAAAACGAGATTTCAATGATTTTCATATCTGACTATCAATAATTTGAACAATTTTTTAACCGCAAACGTTTGCGGTATCGATTGCAATATAATTTTAACCTGAAATTTTGTAACAAAAAATGTCATTGGTTTGTTCTGAACTTTATAAAAATTGATATGCGATTCAATGAAATTTGATCATCTTTTTAAACAAGCTTTTTGTATATCCCCGAAATTATCTCCTGACAATTGCTTGAGCAATAGTTGCTTTTATCAGATCAGTGTAAAAACGAATTGATAAAAATCATTGTATTTCATAGTTAATAAGCAGATAAACTTAATCCATGAAAAGTGTTATGACCTGTTGGTTTTTTCGTAATTTTAATGTTTCAAAAATCCTGCATGTAAGCCACAGAAAATAGTTACAAATGAAGCCTCATCTCACATCAATCAATGATATCGCAAAAGCCCTGGGAGTTTCTGCATCAACTGTTTCCAGGGCGTTGAAAGATCATCCCGATATCAGCGAACTTACCCGCAACAAAATCAAAGCTTTTGCCCAAAAGGTAAATTACAGGCCCAATGCCCTTGCCCTGAGCTTAAAAAAACAGATTTCCAATACCATTGGTATTATCATTCCTGAGATAGTGCATCATTTTTTCTCATCAATCATAAGTGGTATCGAAGATATTGCCTATAACAAGGGCTACAGAGTAATGATATGCCAGTCGAATGAAGACTACAGCCGTGAAGAAATGAATGTACAGGCTTTAATGGATCATCGCGTTGATGGGTTGCTGGTTTGCATAAGTAAAACCACCGAGGACTTTTCCCATTTCAAAAGCGTTTATAATAATCAGATTCCTATGGTTTTTCTTGATCGAATCTGCAAAGAGATAGAAACTGACAGGGTTATTACCGATGATTTCAACGGAGCCAGGATCATTACTTCGCATCTCATAAAAACCGGCTGTAAAAGGGTCTTACATCTTGGCACATTGCCACAATTGCTTATCGGCCACGACAGGCAACAGGGTTATCTCCAGGCGTTGAAAGAAAACCATATCGATTTTGACCCGGAATTGATCATCACTTGCGATACACCCGTTAAGGTGGATGAAAACCGCGACAAAATCCTTGAGATCGCCCCGCATATCGATGCCATTTTTGCTGTAAATGATTTTACTGCCGTGGCAGTTATGAACCTTTTAAAAAATAACGGTTTTGAAATACCCGATGACATAGCTGTTGCAGGGTTTGGTGATGATCCTATCGCCACCATGGTTGATCCTCCGCTAACCACCGTTGAACAGCAAGGATACCAGATGGGACAGGAAGCCATGAACCTGTTGATTGACCGTCTGGCGAACCCCGAAACCCCTAAAGAACCTGAAGTAAAAATCTTCCAGGTTGAGCTAAGGAAGAGAAAATCAACACGACAACTTTTGTTCACAGATAAATAAAACCTGTGAGCGTAACTAAAGCATTTCACATTTTTTTTAATTGAAAAAAATCGGTAGGTTTGTAATGGACATTCTATGGCATCGCTTTTCTGATGACCTGACAACGAACAAACTGAAAATCATGCGGGCACCGGTATCTTTTATTTTCCTGCTTTTATTAATTACAATTCAGCTGACAGCACAGGTAGGTACAAATGAATTACCTGCCGGCTTAAAATATAGTATCGATATCAGTGAATTAAAACCTTACATCTTTTATCCTCATTCTGTTACTCTGGAACAACCCATTGATAAAGAACCTTTGCACACGGGTTATTCCGTTCCTGTAAATATTGAGTTCTCTCAGGTCGCTTCAAAAATAATCCTGCATGACAGCCTAAATATCTGGCAACTCAGGGTTAAAGTTCCGGGGGCAGTAAAGCTGGGTGTAGTGTTTTCTGAGTTACGGATCACCGGAAAAGATAAATTATTTATATACGAACCATCAGGAAAAAATTTTGCCGGGGCTTTTACAAGCAATAATAACCGGTATCATGGGTTGTTATCTGCGCGGGTTATACCCGGAAATGAACTTATTATTGAATATGTTAGCGCTAACCTGTCAGCATATCCACCTTCTTTTCTCATTGATGAACTGATCTATATATTTCATGATGAAGAAACCATGAAATCTTCGGGAGCTTGCAATGTGAACATCAACTGTAATGAAGGTTTCATGTGGCAAAAACAAAAACGGGGAGTGGCCCGTATATTGCTTCGTTCCGGGAATAACTGGTACAATTGCAGTGGCTCGCTTGTAAACAATACCCTTGAAAACGGTGCTCCTTATTTTCTTACTGCAGATCATTGCGGAGCAAATGCCAGTGAAGAAGATCTGCTTGTATGGCAGTTTTATTTTAACAACGAATATGATGGATGCGAGAATTCAGGCAGTGCACCAAATAATATGACCATAACCGGAAGTATTATCCTTGCCAAAGCAGCATTACAGGGTGGTACCGATTTTAAATTACTTGAGCTGGAAGAGAGCGTTCCTGATACCTGGAACCCTTATTACAATGGATGGAGCCTGTCATCACGTCCTGCCACCAATGGAGTTACCATTCATCATCCATCAGGTGATGCCAAAAAGATCTCTACCTACACTGATGAAACCACAACTGCAACCTTCAGTGGCGGATTATCCGGTGCTTTCTGGAGAACTGTGTGGACAGAAACTGAATCAGGATATGGAGTTACTGAAGGAGGATCATCGGGTTCTCCATTGTTTGATCAGGATGGTTTGATCATTGGTACACTCACCGGGGGCGGAGCAAGCTGCACAAACCCTGATCTGCCGGATTTTTATGGAAAATTCTACAGGCATTGGCAATCAAACGGAACAACACCGGAAACATCCCTGCAACCCTGGCTTGATCCTGAAAATGATGATATTCTTCACCTTTATGGGTATGATCCTAACAGAAATACCGATTTTGTTAAAGTGGATATAGTTCCGGCATTGGGAGGTACAATTCAGGGCGCAGGTTATTATGCAGAAGATGAATTCGTTTATTTGAGAGCAATCCCCAATGAAGGTTTTAACTTTTTAAACTGGACCGATACCTTAGGGCACATTTTATCCACCGATATAATCTATCAGTTTACCATGCCTGATAGCCAGAAAAGGGTGTTTGCAAATTTTATGGAATCACCTACAGAAATTAGTGAAGTAGCTACAGATCAGGTTATACGGATTTATCCTAATCCTGCTGCTGAAAAAGTTTTTATTGAGCTGGGAAATATCAAGAACCAGGTTAATATTCAATTTATTAACGCTACCGGGCAAATAGTTTTACACAAAAGATATTCTGTTATAAATGAAAATAAGACTGCAGAATTTGATATAAACTTCCTGAAACCCGGCATTTATTTTATTACTGTTTCAAATAATCATAATACATCAACCCATAAACTTATCGTAAATCCAAAATATTAATTCATCACATTAAAAATAAGAGAATTAGTAGATTTTAAGGCGTTTTAGATAAAATATTTGATAAAGAAAAAGGCCGGAGTTTTCATTTTTTTTTCATTACTTTGACTGATTTTTTGAAAAAACACTGATAAAACAAGCAGATATACTGCATTTAATGGGTTTAATTATTGCAAATTAAAATAAAAAATCAACTGATATGTCGATTAAACACAAGACACTGGATTTAAAAAAGCGAATGCAGGGAGCCTTACTTGGTGGAGGAATTAAGGCCATTGAGAAGCAACAATCTATGGGAAAAATGACTGCCAGGGAGAGAATTATTGCATTGCTCGATCCGAACTCTTTCCATGAGTATGATTTATTTGTAGAGCATGCCGCAAGGGATTTTGACATGGATAAAAAGCACCTGCCAGGTGATGGTGTAATAACAGGTACAGGTACGATCACCGGTTATCCTGTTTGTATTTATGCCCAGGATTTTACCGTTGCTGGAGGGTCACTGGGGATAATGCATGCCAGAAAGATATCAAAAATCATGGACCATGCTATGAACCTGAAAATTCCTATCATTGGTATCAACGACTCAGGTGGGGCAAGAATCCAGGAAGGGGTAAATTCCCTGGCCGGTTATGGTGAAATTTTTTATCGTAACACACTCGCATCCGGCGTTATCCCACAGATATCAGTAATTTTAGGTCCCTGTGCAGGTGGTGCAGTATACTCTCCGGCTCTTACCGATTTCGTTTTTGTAGTGGATAAAATCTCCAAAATGTTTATTACTGGTCCCGAAGTGATCAAGTCAGTGCTTGGCGAAGAAATCAGTATGGAGGAACTTGGTGGTGCCAGGGTTCATTCCGAAATTACCGGTAATGCTCATTTCTTTGCCGAAAGTGAACAGGAATGTTTACAACAAATAAAAAAACTGGTAAGTTATATACCATGGAATAATACCAAAAAGGCAGAGGCATTCCCCAAAAAGGCACCTAAGATGCGCCAGTATAAGATTGACGATATCATCCCGACCGACCCCAGGGAGCCATATGATGTGAGAGATGTAATTAAATCCATAAGCGACGACAGCGAATTTTTTGAAGTCCAGGAGTTATTTGCTGCCAATATGGTAATTGGTTTTGGACGCATCAACGGTGATACTGTTGGCTTCGTTGCCAATCAACCGCTGATACTTGCCGGTGTGCTGGATGTGGATAGCTCTGATAAGGCAGCCAGATTTATCCGGTTCTGCGATTCATTCAATATTCCCCTCGTAACCCTGGTTGACTTACCAGGTTATTTGCCTGGCATTGATCAGGAACATTCCGGTGTGATCCGCCATGGTGCAAAAATACTTTACAGCTATTCTGAAGCCACCGTTCCTAAAGTTACCATCATTTTACGCAAGGCATACGGCGGAGGTTATATTGCCATGTGTTCACGTCATCTGAGAGCCGACTTCGTTTTTGCCTGGCCTACAGCAGAAATTGCTGTAATGGGGCCTGAGGGTGCAGCAAATATTATCTTTCGCAATGAGATTAAAAATGCCGAAAATCCTGAGAAAGTGCGACAAGAGAAAGTGGAAGAATACAAGAAAAAATTTGCAAACCCTTACGTTGCCGCAGCTCACGGTTATATCGATGCAGTAATTGAACCTGCCGAAACAAGAGGGTTTGTTGTACATGCGCTGGAAGTTTCAGGTCAGAAATCTGAACTCCGCCCGGTTAAAAAACATGGTATACCACCATTTTAAAAGACTCTGATTACAGAAAAAAATGTATTCAGAAACCAGTTGGTTGAAATTTACAAAAATGGAACATAACAAAAACAAAGAAGATAGCGCACCTGGAAACTTTATCAATATAATTGTTGATGAAACTGAGTATAAAACGCTTCCCAACAGGATGTATGAAAGGCGCAAACCATACGAACCCCATAATCCGTCAAAAATAAGGTCTTTTATGCCCGGCAATGTACCCGAAATATTTGTCAAAGCCGGTGATGAGGTGAAAGAGGGCGAAAGATTGCTCATCCTTGAAGCCATGAAGATGAAGAATGTCATCCTCGCCCCTTTCGACGCAAAAGTAAAAAAGATCAATGTAAAGATTGGCGAAATGGTGCCCAAAAACCATGTATTAATAGAACTGAAGTAGTTTTGATCCGGGAAAACAGGTTTTACTGCCACGATTCAGCCAGGATAAAGGCATACAGATGCCGCTGTTCTGGCTGATTGTTTTTTTTTCTGATAAACCCCCAACCAATGAAAATCTATTTCGCTACCAACAATACCCATAAACTCGAAGAAGTTAAAGCAATGATGCCCGGTGGTATTGAACTCTGTGGAATGCATGAGCTGGGCCTTCAGGAAGATATTCCTGAAACACAAGATACCCTTGAGGGAAATGCTCTTCAGAAAGCACGTTATATTCATGAAAAATATAGTGTAAATTGCTTTGCCGATGATACCGGTCTGGAAGTTGATGCCCTCGATGGCAGGCCTGGCGTTCACTCAGCCAGATATGCCGGTGATCAAAAAGACAGCAATGCAAATACAGAAAAGCTTCTGCATGAACTGAAGGATAAAAAAAACCGTAAAGCAAGATTCCGAACCGTTATTGCACTTATTCTTGATGATGAAGAGTTGCTCTTCAATGGTATTGCTGAAGGTGAAATTATTGATGAAAGACGCGGCAATGAAGGATTTGGTTACGACCCGGTATTTGTTCCTGCCGGATACACCCACACTTTTGCAGAGATGTCGCTTGATGAAAAAAACAAGATCAGTCACCGTTTCAAAGCCACAAGCATGCTGGCCGAATACCTGATGTCGCTTAACTTCATGTAAAAACTGAGATCACACATTACGCAAAGTCTCTTCAATTACTTCTGAAAAAAGCTGTTTCAGACTTATACCGATATATTCTGCCTGTTGCGGAACAATACTTCTTTCCGACATTCCGGGTGTAATATTGGCTTCCAGAAAAAATAACTCATTATTGCTGTAAATGTAATCGAGACGGCAAATACCTTTCAATTCCAGTTTTTTATATAAAAATTCTGTTGTTTCCTGCACCAGGCGGGTAACGGAATCGGAAATACGTGCAGGGGTAATTTCATCAGCAGCTCCCTTGGTATACTTGGCCTTGTAGTCAAAAAACTTTGCATCAGTTTTACTAACGATCTCGGTTACAGGAAGCACCAGCAGTTTTCCGTTACGAATGTATGCGCCGCAGGTAAGTTCAATTCCGCTGATATACTCTTCAATAAACACTTCATCATCATGCTCCAGGCATAATTCAATGGACGGCAACAGCTCTTGCTGTTTTTTCACAAAAGTAGTCCCAAGGCTTGATCCTCCTTTGTTGGGTTTAACAAAAACAGGAAGACTAACATGTGTAAGAACCTCATCGATGGAAGGGTTATCATTTCTGAAGTATTTCACTGCCCGGGCTATTTTTATACCCCAACCTGACACCAATGCATTACAAAAATGCTTGTTAAAAGTAAGTGAAGACTGAAGTAAGCCGGAGGTAGTATAAGGAATTCCAAGCAATTCAAAATAACCCTGCAGTTTGCCATCCTCACCGGGAGTGCCATGTATAGTAATGAATGCGCAATCAAACAGTACTTTTTCATTATTTACCAGTATACTGAAATCATTTTTATCAACATCCTGTTCCCTCCCATCTTTATCAATATAGATCCACTTTTTTTGTGAAATACGGATAAGAAAAACATTGAACTTATCCGGGTCAAGGTTTTCGCCAATAACTTTTGCACTATTTACAGATATTACATACTCACCGGAATCACCACCGGCAATCAGGGCAATGTTTTTCTTCATAGCATCACGAAAAATATTTCATCGCAAAGTTAGAAGACTTCTTTTTACCACAATACTTTTTTATCAGGCAATTGCATCTGATATTATTTTTTATTAAGAAACAGTCCATTATTAGTTTCATTCAGGCAAAGCAATAAATTGCCCGAAATATCATTAATTAATTAGTAATTTTGAAGCTTAAATTTTCAAATCCTGTCATGAGCATCATTTCATTTATAAAAAGCAAAACCTTTCGGAATCATATTTTACTGGCTGTTGCAGCTATAATAGCATTGCTCTGGTTGTCGCTTAAAGCCCTTGATCTTTATACCATGCATGGCAAAACCATAACCGTGCCTGATCTTGAAGGTGTGCAGACTGAAGAAGCAGAGCGTATCCTCCAGGATATGAACCTCAGAGCTGTTATAAACGATTCTATTTTTGATTCAGAAAGAGAAAAGGGATCTGTGGCAACACAAAATCCCGCTCCCGGTAACGAAGTGAAGAAAAACCGCACCATATACCTTACTACTGTTGCTATTTTACCTGAGATGATCGCCATGCCTGACCTGACAGATCTTTCTTTGCGTCAGGCCCTTGCCATGCTTGAAACCCATGGCCTGCAGGCAGGAAGACTTGAATACGTGCCCAACATTGCACGCAATGCTGTGTTACAACAGCAGTTTAACCGGGGAACAATTGAACCGGGTACAATGGTGGAAAAAGGTACACGTATAGATCTTGTACTTGGTGATGGTGCAGCAGATACTCGTGTATATGTGCCCCTTCTCATTGGTAAAACACGTGATGAAGCCATTCAGTTGCTGAACAGCTCATCACTTAATGTTGGCCAGGAAGTATTTCTTGATGATGAAACAGAAGGGCTGCGTGTATATCGCCAAAGCCCCAGCGTTAATGAGCGCCGCGAACGCCTTGAAATGGGTAGCACCGTTGACCTGTATTACCGGTCTGACAGTATTTTCGACTTTGAAGAGTATCTTACAGAAACTCTCTCTGTTGAAACACCCAACCTGATGGGCAAATCGCCCGAAGAAGTATTCCAGGTGCTGCGCGAAAACTTCCTGGTTACAGGGAATGAAGTGTTCGATAACAATGTATCGGTAACACAAGCCAGAGCCTACCGGCAGGACCCCGATCCGCTTGATCAGCCGCTTATTATGAGAGGGGAATCAATTGATGTGTGGTACAGGCATAAAGATGAATTTCCCGGTCAGGAGGAATAAATGGGTTTTTTTTCCCGGTTACACCGTTTCCAAAACAATATTATCGGGCTAAAAAGGTTTTTGTTAATGTATAAATAATATTACCGGTTTACAGAATCCAAATGATAAAAAAACAACATTTCTTATTCATATTTTTATTGTTAACAACGATAGGTCTGTCGGCACAGGAAATTCTTTTACCTCTCGAGGTTAATCCCGTAAAGAATTCTGCCATCAAAAAATCGCAGGAAGCAGGATTGAAAAATACCGGGCCGCTTTTATTACCCTTTGTGGAAGATTTCTCATACCCCGGTCCATACCCCGACCCAACCCTCTGGGCCGATAGTTTTGCATATGTTAATCCCGGCTTTGCCATTCATTCAAAAACCATCGGAACAGCAACTTTTGATGCTTTGAACCAATATGGCAGGGTGTACGAAGATGCATCTGAAAATATGTTCCAGTTTGAGGCAGATAAACTTACATCGCTGCCGTTACGACTTGATTCTGTTTTTGATCCCGCACCTATGGCCCTAAATCCGTCTGACAGTGTTTTATTGAGTTTCTATTTTCAACCCCAGGGAAATGGCAGCGCCCCGCGTGACAGGGATTCACTTGTGGTGGAATTTTTACATACTCCGGGTTATTACATAGAAGATCCCGATAATCCGGATGAAGAGATATGGATTGATGACCTCTGGGTTAGTGTTTGGCGGGCAGGGGGCAGTACACTGCAGCAGTTCTTAATTGAAAATGACAGCACATGGATCAAAAGAGTAGTTATACCGGTTGACGATGAAGTATATTTTCGCTCCGATTTTCAGTTCCGGTTTAAAAACTACGCAAGTTTCCCCCTTTCCAAAACACCAAACAATTACGCAGGAAATACCAGTATCTGGAATGTGGATTACATAACACTGGATTACGGAAGAAGCAGCTCAGATATTTTTTACTACGATATAGCATTTGCAGCTCCCGCTCAGTCAATACTGCGGAACTTCCAGTCAATGCCATGGTCGCACTATATAGCCAATTCGCAGGCTCACCTGCGCAATCGTTTTAATCTGTTTATTACCAATCTGGATAATATTACCTATAACTATTCTTACCGCTATTTCATTGAAGATGAAGACGGTAATCGCAAGAATTATACGGGCGGTACATGGAATATTGCTCCTTTTATTATACAAGGTTATCAAACCTATGAACTGCACACCAATCCGCTGATTATTCCCAATCCCCTGCCCCTCGAGCCGGCACCTGCACGACAGTTTCTTATAAAACATATTATCAGGGAAGGTAGCCAGGGCGATGATCTGCAAAGGAACGATACAATTGCATTCAACCAGATCTTCGATAATTATTTTGCCTATGATGACGGTATTCCTGAAAGTGGCTACGGGCTTGTGGGAAATAATGCTCAGGGAGCGGTACGCTTCGTGTTAAGCCATACCGACACCCTTGAATCAGTTCAGTTTTATTTCAACCCCAGTCTCAATAATGTAAACCAGAAATCTTTCTTCCTTAAAATATGGAAAAATCTCTCACCGGCTGATATCATTTACGAATCAGAAGCAGTAACTGCCGATTACGGAGCGGGTTTCGACGGCTTTGTGACCTATGAACTGAATCCTCCGGTTCTGGTTTCTGATACCATTTATGTAGGATGGGAACAAATCGGCAGCGAGTTTCTTAATATCGGGTTCGACAGAAGCAACAATTCCGGAGATAATATTTTTTACAACACAGACGGTGAATGGCTCCCCACCATTTTTGAAGGCTCACTAATGATCAGACCTGTTTTTGGTCAGTCAGTTATTACAAATGTGCCGGAAGAATACAGCCGGGAGAAAGTGATTGTTTATCCTAATCCGGTAAGGGGTAATAAACTTTATATAGAATACCCGTTCGATACAACCGCACAAATGGAGATTCATATTTTCGATGCAACCGGCAGAAGAGTTTATTCCGGAACACCTCAAAGAGAAACAGACATTTCTTTCCTTGGTAACGGTATTTACCTCTTACAATTGATCGATAAAGGAAAATCTGAAGTGAGCACTGCTAAATTTATTATTGCCCGGTAAATGCAAAACTCTAATGACAGACCCTGAAAAATTCCATCCCGATGACGACCTTAAGAATGAGGGAGAAGAACAGGAACTTTATGAGCATCATAAGTTTATCGTAGATAAGGGGCAGGGTTTCATGCGTATAGATAAGTATCTGATGGCACGCATGGAATCTACAAGCCGGAATAAGATCCAGAATGCTGCCAAAGCCGGCAATATATTGGTAAATGGTGATGCAGCAAAACCCAGCTATAAAGTAAAACCCCTTGATGAGATAAGCATCGTACTTGCCTTTCCTCCACGTGAAATCGAGCTTATTCCACAGGATATTCCTATAAATATTATATATGAAGATGATGATCTGCTACTTGTGAATAAAGAAGCAGGAATGGTAGTTCATCCGGGCCATGGTAACTATACAGGCACATTGGTAAATGCCCTGATCTACCATTTTAAAGATTTGCCGCAACAAAACAATGAGAGTATTAAGCCAGGGCTGGTACACAGGATCGATAAAAACACATCAGGAATTCTTCTGATCGCCAAAACCGAAATGGCCCAAACCCGTCTGGCCAAAGTGTTTTTTGATCGTAAGATCGACAGGCTCTACCACGCACTTGTTTGGGGCGATATAAAAGAAGAGGAGGGTACAATTACCGGCCACATAGGCAGAAGCTTGAAAAACAGGCAGGTAATGGATGTTTTCCCAGATGGAGAATACGGTAAACCGGCTGTTACCCATTACAAGGTGCTGGAAAGATTTGGATATGTTACACTCGTGGAATGTAAGCTGGAAACGGGTCGCACGCACCAGATAAGGGCACACTTCCGATATTTGGGCCATCCGCTTTTTAATGATGAAACTTACGGTGGGGATAAAATATTGAAGGGCACTACATTTACCAGATATAAACAATTTATTCAGAACTGTTTCAAGGTATGCCCCCGTCATGCACTCCATGCCAAAACCCTGGGATTTAAACATCCCACAAGTGGAAAAGAGATGTTCTTCGATTCAGAACTCCCTTCTGATATGCATCAGTTGATAGAACGCTGGCGCCATTATGCCAAACACAAAGTTTATGAAGAGCAAGGTCCTGCAGACACTGATAGGTCTGCAGAACCAGCTGATTAAAAAAGTTACAATCTTAATCTTGCTCCCAGAAGAAAATGTCGCCCGGCCTGCGGGAAGTAACCATCTTCAATGGCAATTAATCCGTTGTCACCCACAAAACCCTTGTATATCCAGGCATTGGTAATATACTGAACATCCAGGATATTGTTGATCAAAAAAGAAAGTTCCAACTCCCTGAAGATCGAATTCTCAAAAGTATAAGCAAGCTTCAGATCATTTACAAAATAAGCATCGAGCATCCGGTCGCTGCTCATTGTATTATCAATGTACTGCTTACCCACGTATTTTGACATAATTGCAAATGATGCACCACTGAAAGGAGTAAAATCCAGGCGACTCGCTCCGATTACCGAAGGTGAAAAAGCAATATCGGTATTTGTATAGGTTTGTACATGGGTACCTGTCCAGTTCCAGTTCTCATCATATTGATCAGAATATTCTGTAAACTCAGGGATCTTATTCCGGCTCAGGGTAATATTTCCCGACCAGCTGAACATAGAGTTGAAACGATAAGTGCTTTCCAGTTCAATACCCATGCGGTAACTGTCCTCTATATTTGTTCGTGTAAAACCACCTACATCATTGATCTCACCGGTAAGAATCAGTTGATCCCTGTAATCCATAAGATAATAGTTCAATCCAAGTTTCAGATTCCCTGCCGTGTATTTATACCCCACTTCCACGTTTCGCAGTGTTTCATGTCTTGGTCTTGAATCGGGAGATGATTCAGTAAAATCGCGACGCACAGGTTCGCGGTTGCTGATACCGGCAAAGGTGTATACATTATGTTTTGAGCTGATTTCGTAAACAAAACCTGCTTTGGGATTGAAAAAATCAAATCCGGCAGTTTGTTCTAACGGTACAATTTCATTTTCAACCATTCCCAGCCCCACAAAATCGTATATGATATTCCGGTATTGCAAATCACCAAACACAAATAAGCCAGGGAAAACTTCATAATTTGTTTTTACAAACACATTGAAATCTTTTTTCTCAGCATTGTTGTCATAATACCTGTGATCTTTATCAATATCCTGAGACAGACGTGCCCAGATAATCTTTCCAAAGTGGTCGCCATCATACATATTAAATCCACCGCCGATTATGGAATTCAATCTGCCTGAGCCTTTATAATTTGCTGACCAGGTTAAACCGTAAAAGTGGTTATCGAGCCAACGTTGCCTTATAAGATCGGTGCGTGAGAATTCAGTATCATCAATTACTACATTGGGAAGACCGTATCTTGAAAACCGGTCATTTTCACGATACTGTTCATAATATCCTCTTCCGTATGTGTAATGGAATGAAGTATTGCCTACCCAGTCAGCATTAATTCTCCGGGTTATGTGTAACTGGTAATGATCCTGCTGGTAATTATCCGTTTCATTCTCATAAAACTGCATATTACCATCCTGATCAAAATACATCCCTGATGGGTTAAAGGTTCTGTTTGTTTCAAGCATATTGGAGGGAACCCCGTTCCATGCCTGGTAGGTTTGCTCCTTTCCGCTGAATGTAATGGCCTGTATTACCGTATTTTTCCCATAATACCCACCTGAAAAATAAAATGACTTCAGATCGGAAAAAGATCTGTCGATATATCCGTCAGAAGTAATTCGTGATAATCTTCCATCGAATGCCCAGCGGTCAGCCATTAAGCCGGTTCCAAAATTTGCTGTATTACGCAATGTATTAAACGAACCGCCGCTGTTAAAAATTTCTGCATAAGGATCGCGGTTTAACCCGGTAGTATTCAGGCTTATGGTAGCGCCAAATGATGCAGCTCCCTGTGTGCTGGTACCTACCCCTCTCTGGATCTGAATATTTTCAGTTGATGACACAATATCTGGCATATTCA
>CAYXIT010000067.1:17632-18214 GCA_964465275.1 uncultured Bacteroidales bacterium
TGCTGGGTGTAAGATTGAGCAAAACAGGAATATCCTGCCCCAGGTTACGGCCTGTGAGCTCTTCTCTGTTTACATTGGTATAGGTTGACGGGGTGCGGCTATCGGCACGGGTGGCCCTTACAATTACTTCCTGTGAAAGAATTGCCGATGGTTCAAGAAAAATTTCCACAACGGTTGCATCATCAACTTCAATTTCTTCAACGTGGGTTTGATACCCAACGTATGAAACCCTGATGGTGTAAGTTCCTTTATTCAGACTTTCAAAAACAAAACCACCATTGCTTCCCGCATGAACACCACGGAAAGAATCTTCAATAATTACATTAGCCCCGGGCAGGGGGTTCTTGTCTGCTGCATCTTTCACAGTTCCACGCAAAGTAAACTGAGCAAAAACAGGTATGGCAATAAACACCATTACCAGCAGTGCTGTAATTTTTTTCATTTTTTATAGATTTTTTTTTGGGTTTAACTTTTGGAGACTAATAGGGGAAACTGCCTCCTTTAGCTTTTCCCTTTCCCTTCGCCGGCATTACCCGGATCAGGTTCAATGGGTTTGATCTCAGCCCGTTTTTTTTGGGCACC
>CAYXIT010000068.1:0-372 GCA_964465275.1 uncultured Bacteroidales bacterium
TATAAGGCAACCGCAAGAGGTGGTTTTGAGCAAGGTAAATTAGTCGTTTTAATTGATGAAGGATCTGCTTCAGCGAGTGAAATTGTTTCAGGGGCTGTACAAGATTGGGACAGAGGATTAATTGTTGGTCGTCGTTCTTTTGGTAAAGGATTGGTGCAAAGACCTTTTGAACTGCCCGATGGCAGTGCCATAAGGCTTACTACGGCACGTTATCACACTCCTACAGGCAGAAGCATACAAAAACCTTATGAAGAGGGCACGGAATCATATTACCAGGATCTAAGCAACCGGCTCATGTCTGGTGAACTTGTGAGTGCAGAGAATATTGAGTTTCCCGACTCACTCAAATATTTCACCAAAGTGAATAAGCGT
>CAYXIT010000068.1:382-2669 GCA_964465275.1 uncultured Bacteroidales bacterium
CTCCAGATCACGCGCGAACTCGACGATCAGAATGGCGTTCTTGCAGGCGAGGCCGAGGAGCACGACGAGGCCGATCTGCGTGAACACGTTGATGTCGATGAACGTCGGCGGCACGGACGCCGGGGGCGGCGGAATCATGCCTGACTTCTTTATTCCTCTTGATACAAACAGTGTTTCAACCTATTACAGCAGATTGCTGCGCACAGGAGCAATCAATACTTTCAGCATTGAATATGCCAACGAAAACAGAGATCAATTGCTGCAAAGTTATCCGGATATCGATAATTTCATTACTAATTTTGAGGTAGATATTGATTTGCTGGAAAAACTGTATGCGCATGCATCTGCACAGGGTATAGAAAGAACGGAGGATCAAGAGGAAAGGGATGAAAGTCTTGAATTACAATTGAAAGCCCTTATTGCCAGAAGCCTGTGGGACTTCAGTGCATTCATACAGGTTCGGATGCAGGATGATGAAGCCTTTTTGCGGGCAGTGGAAATTATTGAGGATGGTACGTTTAACAGGATGAATATAAAATATAAATAGAAACTGATCAGGATTCAGATTCGAGAAAACTGATAACATCATACAGGGAATTCAAAACCGGATTCCCTGTTTTTTTGAGCCTTTCATGATGCTGATGACCCTTCGAGATGAGTAAACTCTGCACATTTATTTCTCTGGCAACTTCTGCATCGTGCACTGTATCGCCAATAAAAACACAACGAGTTGTGTCAATTTTCTGATCTGTGATGAGCTGCCGTGCTATGGTGGTTTTACCAAATGCCAGGTTGTCGGTGATTCCTGATATTTTCTGAAAATAATGGTGAATATTACGTTCTTTAACCGACTGCATTAAAGCACTCTGTTCCATAGCTGAAACGATGTACTGGCTGAAACCTTTTTCTTTAAAGTAATCCAGCACTCTTACAGCATCATCGAAAAGGGGCACCTGGCTGATACCCCCGGTGTAATGCACAATGAATTCCTCAGCCGGGATTTCAAAAGGTTCACGAGTAAAGTCGAAACCCAGTTTGCTGTAATATTCTTTTACAGGAAAGGTGAAAACCTGCAGATACCTGTCGGAACAAAGCAAAGGTAGTTTTCGTTGTTTTAAAAGCCTGTTCATGCTTTTTATGCATAAACTCATATCATCAAGCAAAGTCCCGTTCCAGTCCCACAATATGGTATTGATGTTTTGTACACGCATACAGGTAAACTCAGTTTTTTTGTCAGACAAAATTAAAGTTTTGTTGAAACTAGGTTCAGGGATTTATGAAAAAAACTTAGGTTTGCAAATCAAAAAAAGAAAACATGAATTTAACCATCGTTATTATAATCATTACTGCGGTAACTTCTTTCATTGCTTTCAGCAATCAACCCGCATTTTATAAAATGAAGTTCAATGCGTACCTTATTCACCATAACCGGCAGTGGCATCGCTTTTTTACTTATGCCCTGATCCATGCCGACTGGATGCATTTGCTTGTGAACATGTTTGTATTGTGGTCATTTGGCAGCCTGGTAGAACAATTATTCCAGGTGCATTTTGCCGAAAGGGCAACCTATTATTATCTCTTATTGTATGTCGGGGGTGTATTATTTTCTACCCTGCCTTCTTACGGGAAACATAAAAATAATGACTTCTATAATGCCGTGGGAGCCAGTGGGGCTGTTTCTGCAGTTTTGTTTTCAAGCATAATTATGTATCCGCAGGGTACAATTATTTTCCTTTTCCTGCCATTTCCGATTCCTGCCTGGATATTCGGTATTCTTTACCTGGTATATTCAGCCTACATGGCAAAAAGGGGCTCCGATAATATTGGTCATGATGCTCACTTCTGGGGAGCAGTTTATGGTGTTGTATTTACTATTGCCTTAAATCCGTCCTTTTTTCCGGAGTTTTTCAGAAATATTCTGGGGTAAAAAATATGAAAGGTGTTTTGGTTAATATTAACAGTCAATTGCTGAATTCAGATGACGCAGCTATCTCTTTCGAAAACCGGTCGTTTCGGTATGGCGATGGTTTTTTTGAAACAATACGCTGCATAAATGGGATTCCGTTGTGGATGGAAGATCATTTTCATCGTATTCAAAGATCAGCTGAATCGC
Organism: uncultured Bacteroidales bacterium; assembly: GCA_964465275.1. Taxonomy (GTDB): domain Bacteria; phylum Bacteroidota; class Bacteroidia; order Bacteroidales; family UBA7960; genus SKVR01. Next base: position 2,496 of record CAYXIT010000068.1, read on the forward strand.
TGAAGCTTAACCTTCCTGATCATGCAACTGTTGATTTTTTTTCAGATCAGATTCATAACCTGCTCAGCATTAACGGACTGGAAAAGGCTGCAAGGGTACGTTTGAGTATCTGGAGAGAGGCAAAGGGTTTTTACCGGCCTGATGGAAACGATGCCGGCTATATGATAGAAGCAT
>CAYXIT010000068.1:2679-12617 GCA_964465275.1 uncultured Bacteroidales bacterium
CTTGAAAATGAGATATTTGCATTAAATAAAAAGGGGATGCTGGTGGGTGTTTATAACCAGTTGCAAAAACCAACCGGGTTTCTGAGCGGTATAAAAAGCTCAAATGCTTTGGTGTATATTATGGCATCATTGTTTGCATCAGAGAATGGATGGGATGATGCGCTTATCCTGAATACTGAAGGAAATATTGCAGAAGCCACAAGTTCCAATGTATTTGTTGTGAAAAAGAATATAATATACACGCCCGGTATCCGCCAGGGTTGTGTGGAAGGGGTTATGCGACTGAACATATTACGTTTGGCAGCTTCTGCCGGCTACAACGTTCATGAAACTTCAATTACATCAAAAGATCTGCTTGATGCAGATGAAGTTTTTCTTACCAATACCATTGCAGGAGTGCAATGGGTGAAGGCATTCAGCGATAAAAGGTACTATAACAAAGTTGCTTCTCATCTTATCGAACTGCTGAATTCATCTATTCACGGCAGTATTGTTTAAAACTTTTTCCAGGTTTTATGGTAAAAATAGTGTCTGCCGGGGCATAATCATATCTGTTTGTTTACAGTTTACTTTTCAGGATGGTTTATGGCTTCCCAAAGCTATATGCTGATGCACAAACCAGGTTATATTTACGGTGTGAAATACGTGTAACCGGTAATCTCTGTTTTGAGTATAAGGGTTTGAGTAGTTATGCCATATTTTTTTTAGTTCAGAATTTACCAAAAAAAAACTGTAGTCGTGATAAAGGGAAAACTTAAAATTGGTCAAAAGCTTCAGCTCTGGGTTTTGTTTTTAACCGGAGTTGTATTTGCCTCAGCTATAGGCTACATCAGCTTAAAAAACCGTGAAAAGGCTTTGCGCGATACATCAGAAATCGTGAACGGCTATGCCGCCACTTATGCCGAAAGCATCAGTAACTCCTTCAATGCCGACATGGTTGTTGTTCGCACACTGGCGCAGGTTTTTGATGTGCATAAAGAAATGCCAAAAAGCCAGTGGAACCCGCTTTTTGTAAATATGTACCGCAGGGTTTTTGAAAATAATCCGCATTTTTATGCATTATGGGACAGTTGGGAATATGCCCATATTGATCCTGACTGGGAACTGCCGCACGGCCGCTTTTTGAATTATCATTTCCGGAAGAATGGTTCTGTCGGTTACCAGGAACTTGAACGCAGTCTTGAAGGTGACCCTCCGTTGTATGCAACAGCAAAGGCAAGCGGCAAAGAAATGATATGGGAACCCTATCCCGATCAGCTGGAGGAAGGTGCTACAGGTACTACTTTAATGACGACGTTTACAGTACCCATGTTTCACAATAATGAATACATCGGGCTGGTGGGTCTTGATATTGCCCTTTCCAGCCTTCAGGAAATGGTTGCCGGAATCAGTCCATACAATGATGCATATGCTTTCCTGGTTTCAAACAACGGTTTATACGCTGCTCATCCCCGCGAAGGTATGCTCGAGCAACCTCTTACTTATAATCTGGGTGACGATGATGATGAATTTCATATCCTTGAACGAATAAGAAAAGGAGAAGCATTTAGTTTTTCCAGCGACCGTGAAAAAAACGAATCCTATTATTATTCATTTGCTCCTGTATTTGTGGGTGAAACAGATACTCCCTGGTCAATGGGTATGGCTGTACCTGTCAAACATATCAGGCAGGAGGCACGTAATCATTTTATCATTTCAATGATCATTGGAATTGCCGGCTTGCTAATAATCGGCTTCGTTATTTCGCTGTTTTCTCAAAAAATATCAAAACCTATAAGAAAAATTACAGGCCTGATGAAAAGACTGGCCAGGGGGCAGATCAACAACTCCATGAAGTTAAATATTAACACCAATGATGAATTGCAGGAAATGGCTGAAGCCTTTAATACCAGCATTGGTGGCTTACTTGAAAAGACAGAATTTGCATCAAGCATTGGCAAAGGCGATCTGGATGCTGAACTGAATCTGCTTAGCAAGGATGATGTGCTTGGCAAGTCAATGCTTGAAATGCAGAATGATTTGAAAAGAGCCAGGGAAGATGAAATAAACAGACAGGAAGAAACCCGCATCAGAAACTGGGCTACAGAAGGTTATGCCATGTTTTCTGAAATTTTGCGGAACAATAATGCAAATATTGAAGAATTATCATTCGATGTTATCAGAAATCTTGTAAAATATCTTGATGCCAATCAGGGCGGGCTTTTTGTGTTAAATGATGATGAAGCTCATCATAAGTATCTTGAACTCATGGGGTGCTATGCCTACGACCGAAAGAAATACATTCAGAAAATTATTGAACCGGGAGAGGGGCTGATAGGCACCTGTTATCTTGAAGGAGAAACCATCTATATGACTGATATTCCTCAATCTTATCTTACCATTACTTCTGGGCTTGGGGGCGAAAACCCCGGTGCACTCATTATTGTGCCCATGCTTTACAATGAAAAAGTATACGGTATAATTGAAATTGCCGGCTTTAATGAGTTCAAACCTTACCAGATTGAGTTTATAGAAAAGATTGGTGAAAGTCTGGCGGCTACTATCTCATCTTTGAAAATCAATTTGCGCACTGCATCCTTACTTGAAGTTTCGCAGCAGCAAGCAGAAGAAATGAAGGCACAGGAAGAAGAGATGCGTCAAAATATGGAAGAGCTCAATGCCACACAGGAAGAAATTGCACGAAAAGCCGCAGAGATGCAGGGTATCTTAAATGCCCTGGATTCATCCAGTTATGTGATTGAATATGATTTGAATAAAAAGATCATAAATATTTCCGATTCTTACCTTCGGCTTCTGAAACTTACGCGTAATGAAGTAGTTGGTACTCACCATTCCGATAAGCTTGTATTTACCCCTGAACAAAAAGAATCATACGACCGGTTCTGGGAAGATCTTCTCAATGGAAAAATCAAACACCAGCGTATTAAAGTTGATGTAAACGGTACCATCTTCTGGCTTGATGAAACGTATGCCCCCATTTTAAACCAGAACGGTAATGTATATAAAATCTTCAAGATTGCATATAATATTACAGACAGTAAAAACCTGGCAGAAAAGTACAAATCGGAGATTGATTTACTGAAAGAAAAAATAAAAATCATGCAAAGACAAAACTAAGCATAGCCCGAAGATTTCTTTAATTTTGCAGCAAATTCAAAATACTAATTTTAATTTCTGCACAATGCTACGGTTTTTTATTGCTTCTTTCTTTTTTTGCTGGTTTTCAATTGTAAATGCCCAGCCCCCGGATATCCATCAGATGGAAGAGGCACGGGAGTTATTCAACGAAGGTATCAGGCATGGACTTTATGATGATTTTGACAGTGCTTTTGATTATTTCAGCCGGGCAATAGAAAAAAATCCCATTTATGCTGAGGCTTATCTTTATCGTGGCCTGTCGCGAATTGAACTCGAAGAGTATAGTGAAGCAATTCGTGATCTGACTATAGCAATAGAACTCGATCCTGCCTTTTCTGACCAGGCCCACTATTTCAGAGGCGTGGCGAGGTATGAAAAAAGTGAATACCCTGAAGCACTTGACGACCTGTCGGTGGCCATTCGCATAAATCCTGATTTTGTTGCATACTATCAAAGGGGGAAAGTTTATATGAGCCTTGAGAACTACCAGAGGGCAGTTCATGATTTTGATATAGCCCTAAGATTAAATCCTGAATTTTACGAAGCATGGCTGTATCGTGGTCTGGCATTCTACTATCTTGGCGATCATAATTCTGCAAAACGTGATATTGATTATGGCAGGCAATACCTGGCCGAACACCCTGTTGTCAAACACTATGATGAAATAGTATCAGTTTCGGACAAATCACAGACTGTTTTTAAAAAACAACAGAAAAGTTCAGGTCGCGAAATTGATATTGCCGGATATTTCAATAAGTCAGAAAATGACTCATCTGTATCAGAAAAGCAGCAGAATGAAACAGATCAAAATGATAAAGAAGTAAATCTCTATAATAATTCTGAAAGAACTGAGATTAATCCGGAGACTGAAGCCACTGATCCTGTTACAGATCCTGAGCAATTGGGTACCGGTTTTTATAGCCATTCTTTACAGGATGCTTCGCCTTCAGGCTTTGGTGTGCAGGTTGCCAGTTATTCAGGAAGCACCAATCTGACCGGTCTGTCATTAGCTTATCATGAAAAATTTGACGTTCCCGTGTTTATCCATGTAAGTAAAAATAACGGCCGTACCTTGTACAGGCTTATACTGGGAGAATTTCCTGAAAGAGAAGAAGCAGAAGAATTCAGAGATGAATTGCGAAATGTAGATTTCCCCGACTCATTCCTGGCGATTTTTGCCAATATGTAAAAACCCGGTTATAATTTACTGTATTCTTAAACCTGCTAAATGGCATAATAATTTTTATTATTGCTGTTTTTAAGCTATGTGATTTCTCGTGCCTTAAATTTTCAGAACAATAAGGTAAATCTAATACAGGCTCATGTCATAAATTTTAATAGATATGAAATTATTTTTAAATCAATCATATAGCTTTTTAACATTAAAAAAATGATTAAATTTGTACAATATCTACCCCGGTTCAATTTTCGCATTTTATTTCTTTCTGTATAACGTTAAATAGTTATGGGCTTTATAAAATTTGACAAAACTCAACTTATTAACCTGGAGTATTCCTTGCCCAAAGAGATGCTGCGCAGTAACAGGGCAGGGTCATTCTCATGCAATACCATTATTGGTTGTAACACGCGGAAGTATCATGGATTGCTGATTTGTCATCAGCCATTGCTGGGTAATACCACGCACGTGTTGTTGTCGAAGCTGGATGAAACCGTTATTCAGCGGGATGCTGAGTTTAATATCGGTATAAACCGTTACCTTAATACATATAATCCCAAAGGGCATAAATACGTCAGGGATTTTTCGGCAGATATAATTCCTAAAATAACCTACAGAGTGGGTGGAGTGGTACTTACTAAAGAAACCATGTTTGTTACTGAGCAGGAAAAGGTTATGATTCGTTATACCCTGGTTGAGGCGCAGTCGCCAACTACTTTGCGTATCAAACCTTTTTTGGCTTTCAGGAACATCCACAGCCTGAGTAAAAAAAATATTTATCTCGACACCAAATATGAGAAGGTACCGAATGGTATCAAAACACGCATGTATGATGGCTATTCTCCCTTGTATATGCAGTTCTCAAAAGCAAAAACGGAATATGTTCATTCTCCTGACTGGTATAATGATCTTGAATACTTTCATGAAAAAGATCGTGGATATGAGTATCTGGAAGACCTTTACGTACCGGGCTTCTTTGAATTTCCAATTAAGAAAGGTGAGAGCGTAATTTTTTGTGCAGGTACCGAAGAAATCAAACCTGCGCTCATAAGCCGGAGTTTCAGCAAGGAATTAAAGCTTCGTACACCAAGAAACTCATATGATAATTGTTTAATCAATTCGGCAGAACAATTCTTTTATAACCATAACGGTGAAACTGATATTATTGCAGGATATCCCTGGTATGACAGACAAGGAAGATATACATTCATTTCTTTACCAGGCCTGTCGCTAGCCAAAGGCAATGAAGAGGGATGCAATAATGTAATGGAAACCATGGTAAGTCAAATGATGGGAATCTTTTTCCCTGAAACAGGCAGGGGTGAAAACACGAGATTTCATTCGGCCGACACATCTCTGTGGTTTATATGGGCATTACAAAAGTGTTGTCATTTTGGGAAATGTCGCGAAAAGGCATGGAAGGTATACGGAAAGGTTGTTAAAAATATCATTGAAGGTTATGCCAAAGGTAACCAGATGTTCAGGATGGATGACAATGGTCTTATATACATAAGTGAAGACTATCCGGCAATTACCTGGATGAATGCTTCTGTTGATGGAAAGCCGGTTACACCCCGATATGGATACGTTGTTGAAGTGAATGCCTTGTGGTACAATGCAATAAGGTTTGCACAGGAACTGGCAGAACTGGCCAAAGAAAAAACATGGGCTTCTAAAATGAAAAAAATGGCCGATAAGATCCCGCAGTCATTCGAGCAGATATTCTGGAATTCAGAAAAAGAATATCTGGCCGATTATGTAACAGCAGATAAATCTGAATGGAGTGTTCGCCCTAACCAGGTAATTGCTGTTTCATTGCCCTATAGCCCGGTTCCTTCTTCAGTAAGTCGCCATGTAATTGATACTGTATTGAAAAAATTGCTCACCCCTAAAGGTTTGCGGACACTGGCACCTGACGATCCTTTCTATAAAGGCCGGTATAAAGGCGACGAGAAGAAACGTGATCTGGCACTGCACCAGGGAACAGTATATCCATGGTTACTGGGTCATTTTGCAGAAGCTTACCATAAACTATATAAAGATTCGGCAACTACATTTCTCAATGAAGTGTATGATAATTTCCAGGAAGATATGACCGAGGATGGTATAGGCACAATTTCTGAATTGTATGATGGCGACCCACCGCATCAGAGCCGGGGAGCGATATCTTTTGCTGCCAATGTAGCTGAATTGTTAAGGATAAAAAACATGATCTCTGGTGGATCAGAAGATAAATAAGTAAATAATTAAGAAGTTTAATGAGGCTTTTATTATGAAGGTTTTAATGTTTGGATGGGAGTTTCCCCCCCATATTTCAGGAGGACTTGGAACAGCAAGCTTCGGTCTTACCAAAGCTCTGCTCAAATGCGGGGTTGAATTGATATTTGTTGTTCCGAAAGCATATGGCGATGAAAAGCCCGGCAGCATAAGGCTTGTAAATGCAAGTGAGATTTCCATTGATATACAGGATGAAGTTTACAGAGAGTATCTTGATAAAATGTCGTATGTGGAAGTTGACTCACAGCTGGTTCCGTATGCTACCGAAGATGAGTATTTTAAAATAGTTGAGAACAATAAGAAAGGTGTTACTGCTGAAAAAGGAAGTATTCATTCCAGTAAATTTGAATTTGCCGGCGGATATGGAAAAAACCTGCTTGAAGAAGTAAAAAGATATGCCATGGTTGCTGTTTCTATTGCTCAACAGCACGATTTTGATCTTATTCACTCCCACGACTGGCTGACATATATGGCCGGTAAAGAAGCCAAAAGAATAACCGGAAAGCCTTTGATTGTTCACATGCATGCTACTGAATTTGATCGTTCAGGTGAAACCGTAAATCAGCAGGTTTATGATATTGAACGGGCAGGTATGGAAGCAGCTGATATGGTAATTGCTGTTAGTCATATGACACGCAGTATAGTTATTAACCGATATGGCATATCACCTGAAAAGGTAGTTACCGTGCATAATGGTGTAGAGCCTCCGCAAACAGAGAAGGATCTCGAAACTAAAAGACACCTTGATGAAAAGATCGTTACTTTCCTGGGTCGGATAACCTTCCAGAAAGGTCCTGAATATTTTATTGAAGCAGCATATAAAGTATTGCAACGTGATAAGAATGTACGGTTTGTTATGGCCGGAAGCGGTGATATGCTCAATAAAATGATCAGAAGGGTTGCCAAGCTGGGAATCTCTAATAAATTCCATTTCACCGGTTTTCTGAAAGGTGACGATGTAGATAAAATGTTTGGCATGAGCGATGTATATGTTATGCCATCAGTATCTGAACCTTTCGGTATTTCTCCGCTCGAAGCTCTGAGATCAAATGTGCCTGTAATCATATCAAAGCAATCAGGTGTGGCAGAAGTTTTGAAACATGCTATAAAAGTTGATTTCTGGGATATTGATGCTATGGCTGATGCCATCTACGGACTTTTACACTATAATGCATTACCTGAAATATTTAAAAAGTACGGCAAAGAGGAAGTAGATAACATAAAATGGGATCAGGCTGGTGAGAAAGTAAAAGAAATTTACCAGCAATTTTTACAGTAACAGAATTACTTGTTTGTTTACGATCGTTTTTGAAATAGTTTAAAAACAGTCTGGTATATCATCAGGCATAATAACAGAAGAGATATGAAATCCATTTGTTTTTATTTTCAGATCCATCAACCTTTCCGGTTAAGAACTTACAGGTTCTTTGATATAGGTAATAGTCATAATTATTTTGATGAATATGCCAACCGTTTTATCATGCAGCAACTGGCAGAGAGATCTTACCTTCCAGCCAATGAAATACTGCTTAAACTGATTAAAAAGTCTGGAAAAAAATTCCGGGTTAGTTTCAGCATCTCTGGTATTGCACTTGAACAAATGGAAAAGTTTACCCCCGAAGTAATAGCCAGCTTCAGAAAGCTTGCCGATACGGGGAATGTTGAGTTCCTTGCCGAAACTTATATGCATAGTCTGGCGTCTCTCAAAAGTAAAGAAGAGTTTGTTACGCAGGTTAAACTTCATGAAAGTAAAATAAAATCTCTGTTCGGTGTAAAACCTACTGCATTTCGCAATACTGAATTGATTTACAATGACGACATAGGCAACATGGTGTATGAACTGGGATATAACACAATACTCACCGAAGGCCCGAAGCATATTCTCGGATGGAAAAGCCCCAATCTTTTGTATTGCAGTGCCACGAATCCCAAAGTAAAACTGTTAATGAAGAACTTCCAGTTATCTGATGATATAGCTTTTCGCTTTTCGGTAAAAGACTGGAGTGAGTGGCCATTAACTGCAGAAAAGTTCACAGGCTGGCTCAATGCCCAGGATTCGAAAACTGAAGTGGTAAATTTGTTTATGGATTACGAAACATTTGGAGAAAATCAAAAAGCTGATACCGGAATATTTGATTTCCTCAAATTCTTCCCTCAGGTGATTTTTGATAAATCAACATACACTTTCAAAACCCCGTCTGAAGTTTCCAATGCATTGCAGCCTGCATCGCCACTGCATATTCCTTATCCTATCTCCTGGGCTGATGAAGAACGCGATATCACAGCCTGGCTGGGAAATGAGATGCAAAATGAAGCATTTAATAAACTGTATGACCTGGAAGAACTGATCAGGGTTTGCGATGATCATGATATACTTACTGACTGGCGGCGTTTGCAGGTGAGTGATCACTTCTACTATATGTCAACTAAATGGTTCTCTGATGGTACGGTAAAGAGAAATTTTAACCCGTATAATTCACCTTATGATGCTTTTATTAATTATATGAATGTGTTGGCTGATTTGGAAATAAGAGTGAAAAAAGCATGTGAAGGTAAGGTTGCAAAGCCTGTTAAAAAGACTGTTACCAGAAAAAGAACTACAAAGAAAGCAGATGACAAATCTGCAAAAACCGCAAAAAAACCGGCTGCCAGGAAAAAGACAACCGGCTCTGCAAGAAAATAAAGCGTTTTGTTTTTTGTGAGTAAACCACAAAATTCGGAATTTATCTTGTGACGTTTTAATACGAAATCTTGTGTAAATCTTTTGCACAAGATTTTTTGTTAATCTGCGAGGGAAAAAAGAAAGTTTTTTTGTTAATATTCATATGCGCAAACGTTGGCGTAATTTTTTGCTCACAGCAATTGTTCTTTTTTTATTAATTTCGTCCGTTTTACGGAAAACAAGGATAAAAATTTTAAATATCAAAATATGACTGAAAATCTTAAGAAGCCTGATTATTTATTTGAAATAAGCTGGGAAATTTGCAATAAAATTGGTGGAATTCATACCGTAATAAGTACAAAGGCATTGTCGATAGTAAATGAAATGAATGACAATTATCTTTGTATCGGGCCGGATGTATGGAAAGAAACCCATGGCAATCCGGAATTTATTGAGGATAAATTTTTGTACCGTTCATGGCGAAAACAATCAACCAAAGATGGGTTACATTTCAGAGTAGGTCGTTGGAATGTTCCCGGATCTCCAATAGCTATACTCGTTGATTTTACCCGCCTTTTCTCAGAAAAGGATAAGATATTTACTGATTTCTGGGAGAAATTCGGGCTTAATTCACTTAGTGGACAATGGGATTACACCGAACCAACAATGTTTGGCTATGCTGCC
>CAYXIT010000068.1:12640-18103 GCA_964465275.1 uncultured Bacteroidales bacterium
AGCTTTTATAATTATCATCTGTCTTCCCGCGATACCATTCTTGCCAATTTCCATGAGTGGATGACCGGCTCAGGTGTTCTTTATTTAAAAGACAGGGTGCCACAGGTAGGAACTGTATTTACAACCCATGCCACCTCGCTGGGCAGGTCAATGGCAGGCCACGGCCAACCTCTTTATTCTGAACTTGGCCATTTTGATACTGAAGTGAGAGCAAATGAACTGGGTGTTGTATCGAAGCATAGTATGGAAAAAATTGCAGCAGCAAATGCCGATGCCTTTACAACCGTGAGTAAGATTGCTGCTAAGGAGTGCCATAAACTGCTTGACAAAGAAGTTGATATAATTGCTCCCAATGGATTTAACAACTCATTTGTACCTGAAGAAGAAGAGTTTGGTGTTCTTAGAAAGAAAGCAAGGGAGAAATTGCTGAAACTGGCTTCCGGATTATTGAATCAGGAAATGCCCGAAAACAGCCTCCTGCTTATGAACAGCGGCCGGTACGAATACAGAAATAAGGGTGTGGATGTTTTCATCGATGCTTTGGGAAGGTTGAACAAAAGGGAAACCAAGGCAGCTCCTGTTGTTGCTTTTCTTATGTTACCGGCTAACCAGACAGGTGTAAGACCCGATGTGGTTGAGAGAATCAATAAGCCTGATTATAAAAACCCGCTTACAGGTGAATATACAACCCACAAATTGGTTGATCCTGATTCTGACCCGATTCTCAACCATCTTAAAAAAGCAGGTCTTAATAACAGTGTCGATGATAAAATAAAAGTTGTGTTTCTGCCAGCCTATCTTAATGGCGATGACGGTGCACTCAACCTGAACTATTATGAAGCACTGGCAGGAATTGATTTAACTGTTTTTCCTTCGTACTATGAACCATGGGGTTATACTCCGCTTGAAAGCCTTGCCTTTCATGTTCCAACAGTTACTACTTCACTCGCCGGTTTCGGAATCTGGGCAAGGGATAATTTCCCCGATGACTATCGCAGTGTGGCTGTTGTGGAAAGAAATGATAACAATGCACAGCAGGTATCTGATAATATCTCTGAGATCATTGCGTCTCTTTGCAATGAGGATGGATTTGGTGAACTTACTAATGAAAAGGAAGGGTTTAACGCACTGGTGCATAAAAATATGATCTCCGTCAGAGACCGTGCTAAGCAGATAGCCTCTGCTGCGTTGTGGGATACTCTTGCCGAAAATTATTATAAAGTATATGACATTACTATATCAAAGGTTCATCAAAGGGCCGATCTTTTTAAAGGTAAGCAACGTCCGGTAAAACCACAGGAAATATATAAAGCAAAAGTTTCTAAGCCCAAATGGAAAAAGATCCTTATTGAGATTAGTATTCCTGAAGAACTTGCCGATCTTCAGAAGCTTTCACGAAATCTTTGGTGGACATGGAATTATGATGCTGAAGCACTTTTTGAGCGAATTGACCCTGAACTTTGGGAGAAAGTGGAGAAAACACCCCCTCGTTTGCTTGATAATCTTACGGTTGAGCACTATCAAAAGCTTATTGAAGATAAAGAGTTCATGGAGGAATATAACCGTGTAATCAAAAAATTTGATGATTATATGCGCCAGGCGGAAAATAAAAAATCCGATTCTATTGCATATTTCAGTATGGAATATGGGCTTCATACATCGGTTAAGATCTATTCCGGTGGTTTGGGTGTACTGGCAGGTGATTTTCTCAAACAAGCCAGCGACGATAATATTGATATGATTGGTATAGGGTTATTGTATCGTTATGGATACTTCAGTCAGAACCTTTCATTGAGTGGTGAGCAAATGGCGAATTACAGTGCCCATAATTTTACCTATATGTCGGCACAGCCTGTGCGCAATGAAATGGGCGAATGGGTGAAAGTTACCATTGCTTTTCCGGGGCGTAATATCTACGCTAAAGTCTGGAAAATTGATGTGGGTCGTATTCCATTATATCTCATGGATACTGATATCCCTGAAAATGCTTCAATTGATAAGGTGGTAACTCATCAATTGTATGGAGGAGACTGGGAAAATCGTTTCAAACAGGAATTTTTGCTTGGAATTGGTGGTATAAGACTATTGGATGCACTCGGAATAAAACCCAAAGTGTACCATTTGAACGAAGGACATGCCGCATTTGCCGGCCTCGAGAGATTAAGAAAATTTGTTCAGGATAATAAACTTAGCTTTGAAGAAGCTATGGAATCTGTAAGGGCAAGCAGCCTTTTTACTACCCACACACCTGTGCCTGCAGGACATGACTTTTTCAGCGAAGACATGCTCAGGACCTACATGCCTCATTACGCAGACCGGCTTGGAATAACATGGGAGACTTTCATGTCGCTCGGAAAAATTCACCCGGATAACCCGGAAGAACGATATTCAATGAGTGTGCTGGCCGCAAAACTTGCATCGGAAGTTAATGGTGTAAGTAAGATACACGGCAGTGTTTCAAGAGAAATGTTTAAAGATCTCTATCCCGGTTATTTCAGTAATGAAATTCATATTGGTCACGTAACAAATGGTGTGCATTATGGTACATGGTGTGCCCCGGAATGGCAGAAACTATACAGCGATACATTTGGGAAAGAATTCCTGAACGATGTTTCTGATCCGGTAAACTGGGAAAAGATCTATGATATTCCTGATGAAAAGATCTGGGAAATGCGTCAGTTGCAAAGAAAGAAACTGATGGAATACATACGTAAACGCTTGTTGTCAAACCTTTCTCGTCGGCAGGAAACTCCAAAAAAGGTATACCAGGTGCTGGACGGGCTTGATGATAAAGCACTTACCATAGGTTTTGCCAGAAGATTTGCTACTTATAAAAGAGCACATTTATTGTTTAACGATCTTGAGAAACTTTCAAGGATTGTTAACATTCCTGATATGCCGGTTCAGTTCCTGTATGCCGGAAAAGCACACCCTGCTGATAAAGCCGGACAGGATCTGATAAAACGTATCATTGAAGTTTCAAAAATGAAAGAATTCCGCGGAAAAATTATTTTCCTTGAGGATTACGACATGGAACTGGGTGAAGCACTTGTAAAAGGTGTTGACATCTGGCTGAACACTCCCACAAGACCGCTTGAAGCCTCAGGAACATCCGGCCAGAAAGCTGCTCTGAATGGTGTAATGAATTTCAGTGTACTTGATGGTTGGTGGGCAGAAGGCTATACACCAGAAGCAGGCTGGGCTATAAAAGAGGAAAGAACTTTTGAAAACCAGACTTATCAGGACGAGCTGGATGCGGAGATTCTTTATAATACCTTTGAAAATGAGATCATCCCAATGTTTTATGACCGGAACAAGAACGGAGTTCCGGCAGAGTGGATCAGATGGGTAAAAAACAATATTGCAAAAATTGCTCCCCACTTCACCAATAAACGTATGATGAATGATTACTTCAATTTCTATTACAACAAGCTATTCAGTCGTGCCGATAAAATGTTGGCTGATAATTCCGAAAATGCAATAGATTTCGCTCATTGGAAGTCCATGATGATCCGGGGATGGGAAAGTATAGAACTGGAATCGGTTAATCTGATGAATACATCCGATAATTCCTTGCTACTGGGTGATAAATTTATTGCCGAACTTGTTCTTAATCTGAATGAACTCAATGAGTCTGATTTTGGTGTGGAAGTAGTGTTTATTCAGAAAGATTTTGAAGGTGAAGAGTCTGTTATCTCAGTTTACGAGATGGACCAGTTGAAAAGAGAAAACGGAACGGTTACCTTTCGGTGTGAGGTTAAAACCAAAAGGGTAGGTATTTATAATTATGCCTTCCGGATGTATCCGAAGCATGAGTTACTTGCTCACCGACAGGATCTTAAACTTGTAAGATGGTTGTCATAGTGAGTATATTTAAGTAAAAATAGTGGCCGGCCCGAATCTGAAAATCGGGCTGGCTTTTTCATATATAAACATCCGTTTTGTCATTGCATGAAAAATGTAATAAATTTGATATAATAAATTTTACCCAAATAATATTTAAGTATAAACTAAAACTAACTGTGATGAAGTTATTAGAAGGAAAAGTTGCATTAATTACAGGAGGATCAAGGGGAATAGGTAAAGCATTGGTACTGGCTTTCGCTGCTCAGGGAGCTCAGGTAGCATTCTCCGATCTTTTTTATGATGATAAAGCCAAAGAACTGGAAAGTGAAATTAACAAGCTGGGAGTAAAGGTAAAAGGATATGCCTCCGATGCCAGCAACTTTCAGGATAGTGAAAAGCTTGTTGATCAGGTAGTATCCGATTTTGGAAGAATTGATGTTCTTATCAATAATGCCGGAATTACACGCGATACACTTCTGATGCGCATGACAGAGGAAAACTGGGATGACGTGATCAGGGTTAACCTGAAGTCTGCTTTCAACCTTACCAAAGCTGTCCAGAAATATATGCTCAAACAGCGCCAGGGTTCTATTATTAATATGAGTTCAGTGGTTGGTTTGGGCGGAAATGCCGGGCAAGCAAATTATGCTGCATCAAAAGCAGGAATGATCGGTTTTACCAAGTCTGTGGCACAGGAGCTGGGTGCGCGCAATGTACGTTGCAATGTCATTGCACCAGGGTTTATTGAAACAGATATGACTGCCGGTTTGCCGGAAGATGTGAAAAAAGGCTGGGCAGAAAGAATACCTCTTAAAAGAGCAGGTAGCGTGGATGATGTTGCAAATGTGGCATTATTCCTTGCATCTGAAATGTCATCATATGTTACCGGGCAGGTAATTGCTGTATGTGGCGGTATGACTAAATAATGAAGTGTTTATAAAAACCTTTTACAGATTAATTCAATTTCATATCAACATTCAATATGAATCTGTTTTTTTAATTGGCTTATAATTAAATTAGCAGGGCACGTAATGGTGCCCTGTTATTTTTAAACATTAACCCATTAACAAGATAATGAAAAAAGTATTTATTTTATCCTTTCTGTTGTTCTTTTCACATTGTTTGCTGATGGGTCAGAATACTGTTGAGATGAAAACAGATGTTGAATTCAGGCAGGAATATAGTTTTCGGCCGGGCTTGCAAACCGGGAATAATAAGATAGTAAATACACTGCTTCAAATCATTGCTGATGGAAACAACAAGCTAAGAGTCTTTGTAAATTACACCTTTCAGGGGTCTCTGAATGTCAGGCTTGAGTTGATCGATAATCAAACTGCGAAAATTACCATAAAGTTTACAGAGCAATCTGTTTTGGGTGAACACTCCTACAGGCATTTTGATATAAGTCAGTGGCTGGTTCCTTCTTTGTTTGATCTGAAATTTAATATTACTGATGCAACTGATAATATTCTGCAGGATATCGATCTTTCCGGCATAAACCGGAATGATAAAAATAATTCCGATACCATAATTATATATGATCTTAACGGTTTCAGTCCTGTTGAAAATATGCGCCTTAATATTACCTCCGTTAATTTTTACTACCCTCCGGAATAT
>CAYXIT010000069.1:0-17757 GCA_964465275.1 uncultured Bacteroidales bacterium
AAATTTCGGGGGAACAGAATTAGCTATGCTTGCCGGGATGAGTATTTCCACCTTGAACCGGCGATTGCATAAAATATCATCCAAACCCACCAGCCAGTTTATCCGCGAGATCCGGTTGAAAAAAGCTATGGAACTCCTGATGCAGCAAAATGACACTGTTGCTGAAGTTGCCTGGAAAGTAGGTTTTGGTAGCCCTGCCTATTTCAGCAAATGCTTTCATGATTTTTATGGATTTCCGCCGGGAGAAGCTATAAAACGGGAAATGAATATTACTGAACCGGAAACAATAACCGGCAGTTTGCTCCCGGAATCTGAGCAGGATAAACGCTGCAGCACTCACCGGAGAAAATCGAAAAGCAATACAAAGAAAGTTTTTTATTATGCTTTTACAGCCTTTTTTCTTTTGGCACCAATATCCCTGCTTTTATACAATTTGTTTTTTGCAGATTCTGTAAAACAAGCCCAACTGGCTGCTTCCGAAAAATCCATTATCGTACTTCCCTTCAAAAACTTTACCAACGACCCTACATATCAATATTTTGCCGATGGCATTACAGAGGATATTCTCAACAAAATATACAACATTAATACTTTGAGGGTAGTATCCAGAACATCAGCGGAACAGTTCAGAGAGGGCAGTCTTTCGGTAAGTGAAATTGCCCGACTGATGAATATAAGCTACGTGCTGGAAGGAAGCGTTCGGCGGTACCAAAATAAAACCAGAATCAGCGTACAACTTATTGATGCCAAAAATGACAACCATCTTTGGTCTGCCAATTACGACCGCGAGCTGACCGATATCCTGGACATTCAGGATAATGTGGCTTTTGAGGTAGCACGTAATCTGGATGCCGTACTTTCAGAAAAAGAAATCAAAGACATTGAAAAAAAAAGCCACCAAAAATCCTGAAGCATATGACTTTTACCTGAGAGCCCGTTTTCTTCTCCATAAGGCAAACAGCAATCAACGAGCCGATTTTGGAAGGACCGGCGCATTAAATTGTATTCAATATTATGAAAAAGCCATTGCTGCCGACACAACCTTTGCCGAAGCATATGCAGGATTGGCCAACGCCTGGTTTAATCTTTCTGCATGGGGATTTTTACCGGCATACGAAGGATTTACAAAAGCAAGAATATACAGCAAAAAAGCTCTGGAATACGATCCCATCTGTGCCGAAGCTCACGCAGTAACAGGAGCTCTTTTCATTTGGGGTGGTGGCCGCAATATTGAAGAAGGAAGTAAAGAACTAAAAAAGGCGGTTAACCTGAATCCCAATTTTTCCACGGCACACCAATGGTATGCTCAATCTCTCATGATCACAGGCCCGATTGAAGAAGCCCGGTTTCATGTTAACCGTGCACTGGAACTGGAACCTTATTTTTGGGTTGTGCAAACCTTGAGTTCCTGGATTTATTATTTTGAAAAAAAATACGACATGGCCATTGAAGATTCCAGGATTGCACGGGATTTAAACCTGATTTTATTGACAACAACTGGTTATTTGTGTTAAATTATGCCAAACTTGACGAGGGAGAGAAAATGATTCAGGAACTTCAATCCATTATTAAAAAATTCACCAGGGATGAAACTTACCTGGATGAGGTTCAGGTTGCCTTTGAAAAAAACGGAATAAACGGAATCTTCTCCTGGCTGATTGATGTCAATAACAACAAACCTGTTCCGGTTGAAGGCATGGACGGGCACCCGTTTTACAGTGCCTGGTGGAATGCCATTTTGGGCAATAAAGATGAAGTAATTTACTGGCTGGAACAATCTCTCGAATATCCACGACCGCTCGGGCACTATTCTTACCTGATTACCACCAATCCCGATTTTGATATTATGCGGAATGATCCGCGGTTTCTTGTCATAATTGAAAAAATGGGTCTCACTCCTTACCATACGCGTGTTGCAAAAGAATGAGCAATACCAATTAATCAGATAACCAGATTAATCTGGTTCCATGACAATAACAAACTTATTATTCTCTTCTAATGCATTTTTTCAGGAAAGGGATATGTAGTATTTCAGGGGTCGAAAAACCGTAAAATATTTGAAACTATAAACAGCAAAACTCACTCCACTGTAACCGACTTGGCAAGGTTGCGCGGCTGATCAACATTACAACCTCTTAATACTGCAATGTGATAAGACAGTAATTGCAGGGGAATACTTGCAACAATGGGCACCAGGGCTTCATCGGTATCGGGAATTTCTATTACGTAGTCTGCCATTTTGCTAACGGCAACATCGCCTTTGGTTACAATGGCAATAATAACTCCCTTCCGGGCTTTTACTTCCTGTATATTGCTGATAACCTTGTCGTATGCACCCTTTTTTGTGGCAATAACCACAACAGGCATATGTGCATCAATGAGTGCAATGGGGCCGTGCTTCATTTCTGCAGCCGGGTAGCCTTCGGCATGTATGTAGGAAATTTCTTTCAGTTTCAGTGCGCCCTCCAGTGCCAGGGGAAAATTATATCCCCTTCCCAGATAGAGAAAATTGTGTGCAAACTTGAAAATTTTTGAAATTTCAAGGATCTGGTTGTTCACATCAAGTGCCTTTTCAACTTTTTCGGGCAATGCCTCCAGTTCATTAAGCAATTGAAAATACCGGTTTTTGGGAATAGATCCCTTTTTATGGGCAATGGACAGTGCCATCATGGCCAGGATAGTAACCTGCGCCGTAAATGCTTTTGTTGATGCCACACCGATCTCGGGGCCGGCATGTGTATATGAACCGGCATGTGTGGCTCTTGCGATTGATGAACCTACTACATTACAAATGCCAATAATAGTAGCACCTTTTGATTTTGCCAGTTCGATGGCAGCCAGTGTATCGGCAGTTTCTCCCGACTGGCTGATGGCAATCACAATATCATCTTCGTAGATTACCGGGTTACGGTACCTGAACTCTGATGCGTATTCCACCTCAACCGGAATGCGGGTCAGCTCTTCCCACAAATATTCACCCACCAGTCCTGCATGCCACGATGTACCGCAGGCAATAATAAGAATACGGCGGGCATTGATAAACTTTTGTTCATAATCGATGATACCACCAAGAGTAACAATCCCTTTTTCGGCATTGAGCCTTCCCCTCATGGAGTCTTTAATAGAGCGTGGCTGCTCATAGATCTCCTTGAGCATGAAGTGCGGAAAACCACTTTTTTCAATGGCCGATAACTGCATTTCAAGCTGCTGAACGTAGGGGTTCTTTTCTTTATTCCTGATGGTTTTGATCTTAAGTTCACCAGGGATTTGCAGAAATGCCACCTCTTCATCATCCAGGTAAACGACCTTTTTGGTATATTCTACAATGGGTGTTGCATCGGAAGCAATAAAAAATTCATCATCACCGATACCTATTACCAGCGGACTTCCTTTTTTTGCTGCGATAAGTGTATCGGGTTTTTTCTTGTCGATGATCACAATGGCATAAGCCCCTATCACATAATTAAGCGATACACGAACTGCCTCCAGCAGATCAACGCCTTCATTGAGTTGCACATCTTCAATAAGATGGATGAGTACCTCGGTATCCGTTTCGCTTTCAAACCGGTGTCCCCGGTTTATAAGCTCTTCTTTAAGGCTCGAGTAGTTTTCAATAATACCGTTATGAATGATTGCCAGTTCTTTCGATTGGCTATAGTGGGGGTGTGCATTAATATTATTTGGTTCACCATGGGTGGCCCAACGGGTATGGGCAATACCTGTTGTACCGGTAAGATTTTGTCCCTGTAAAAGTGTTTCAAGTTCAGCTACCTTCCCGTGGCTTTTAAAAACCCTGATATCATTGTTCAGTAAGGCTATTCCGGCACTATCATAGCCTCTGTACTCAAGCCTTTTCATTCCCTTAATAAGTACGGGATAAGCTTCCTTTGTGCCCAGGTATCCGACAATTCCACACATATCTGTTATGTTTTATTTGTTACTAACCGGTTGGGTATATTTTATCTCAAGCCTCAGTGGATTTTCTTCCCTGCCGGGGCCATTTATTACCACCCTTTCAGCATTCTGAAATGAATTGCTGGTGCGTAAATATAGCGGATAGTTGGGAAGATCACCACTTATCACCCTTTGCAGGTGCTGAGTAATATTGAAGGAATAATGTGTTTCCTCCTCATTAAGTTCGCCACCAAAATAAGCCGTTCCGAGGGCGAGATCATCGAGATTAACAAGGTCACCCTCTTCCTCATCTCCACGCAGCAGGATCAGCCTCGAAGCATATCCGAATTCATCCTGCAGATACAAGCTGTCAACCGGAACAATAATTTTTGCCGAGTTGATAGCAATCTGACCTGTAGAATTATCAAGAATATCTTCAGGATCGGGAAGCCAGATCTTCGATCTGAAGTTAGCCATAGATTGAATGAAAACCCTTTCCATACCTGCAACAGTATCACCTTCAAGAGCCTGCTGTTTTATTTCGGGCGAAGCATCCTGGTAACCAAAATTATCAAAGTGCGAGAAACGACGGCTGAACTGATCATAAAGTGGCAAAATGTAAGATGTAACCGTTGTATCTTCACCGCTTATATAGTGGTAATGTATTTCCATACGCGACAAAGTTGATCGCAGGTTAAAATAAAGAATAGACCCGGGACCGGGCGTTTCATCCACAGTAATGTAAAGCCCTTTGAAAAATCCGCGGTATTCATCGTAGCTTGTAAATTCCGATGTTTCCTCAAAGCTGTCTATAAACCTTCTTCCGAGAGATTCAGGCAGATTCAGTCGGATATGCGGCGGAAGAATATCTGTTGTGTCCCCGTCGGGGCCGATTACATAGACCGAGTCGTTGGGCTGTGGAAGAAATTGCGAAAAATGAAGGGGGTCGGGATTAAAGCCGAGACTTTTGTTGGAATATACAGTTCCGGCAGGAATGGTATCTTCCAGTTCAAAAATACTTATGCTTTGTTGAGTTGAAAGATCACCGAAATAGCCGCTGTATGCAATACTAAGCACTACCGAGTCAACAAAGAGTGAGTCGGGGTCTCGTGTACCCGGTATATTGAAGGGAATGCTCAGAGGTAAAGGTTCAGTATAAATGCTTGCCTTGGTTTTCCCGAAAATATCATCCCTGAAGAAACCCAGCAATTGTTGCTCGGCCAATGAAGAGGGCACTGAGTCTTCAATCTCGGTGAAGGCCGAAAGGGGTAAGATTGTATCGGATGTAATGTCAAGCTGATCGTCGATCAATTCCATCCCGATACTGTCAAACTCTTTGGTACAGGATGAAATAATTATTCCTGAAATTATTAGGGATACAGCAAATAAGCTGCTAAAACGGAAAAAACCCCGGCTCAGCCGGGGATTATCGGATTTTTTCAAAACTGGTTTATGTTTGGGGTTTAATAATTTTATCACATCTTACGCTTTGGAAACGCAAAGTTATGGTAAAAATTATTGTGTTAGCATAGATTCCTGAACAATAATTTCATCGTAAAACGCATTGTAGGCATCCATGTATTTGTCAGCGGGTTGATATTCCAATACCGGTTTGCCTGACTGGCGTGCATATTCTTCCAGTTCAGGGTTGATTTTTTCACTTCCGAATATGATGCCATCAGAATAATCCATTGCTGTTTTGCTAAGATTGGCGAAGTTAGGATCTTTGAGTTTTTCAAGATGCCCGGCACCAACTCCCTGTGTCTGGAATTTTTTTGCCAGACCCGGATCGAGGCTTCCTTCAAAATCATCATCATAAATAGAATAAACCACTTTGGTATCGGTAAACATGCCTGAATCTTTCAGTGCGATCTTAACATATACCGGCATAAGTGCAGTAAACCATCCGTTGCAATGTACTACGCTTGGAGCCCAGCTTAGCTTTTTGACCGTTTCAATTACTCCACGTGTAAAAAAGATTGCACGTTCGTCGTTATCGGGAAAAAGCTTGCCCGCTTTGTCTTTTACGGTAAATTTACGCTTGAAGAAATCATCGTTGTCGATGAAATAAATCTGCATTCTGGCAGATTGTATGGAAGCAACTTTAATGATAAGGGGGTGATCGGTGTCGTTTATGACCAGGTTCATGCCGGAGAGGCGTATAACCTCATGCAACTGGTTTCTTCTTTCGTTGATGTTTCCGAAGCGCGGCATGAAGGTTCTGATCTCTTTTCCCCTTTCCTGGATACCTTGTGGAAGCTGACGTCCGATAAGGCTCTGGTGCGACTCTTTCAAATATGGGGTAATCTCCTGCTGAACAAAAAGAACTTTGGGTTTTTCCATAGAAGCATTAAATTGACTGTTAGTAAAATATTATGCAAAGGTACACTTTTTTTTGCTATTTTTCAAATATATGCCTTAGCTTTGCGGCCTTTATAAAAAGGGAAAAGGAATACATGCAAATATTTAGATGTCAATATCATAGCTGTTTTTCCCATGACCGTTTTAATCCTTATTTGATCTGAAAATTTCTTTTTTTTGAATTTTGATTCCGATTTACGAATCTTTTTGTTTTTTACAAAGCTTGCTTTATGGAAATTATTAACACCGCTGCAGAGATGCATGCCTGGAGTAAAGACCGGCAAAAAGAAGGACTTTCTGTGGGGTTTGTACCTACCATGGGAGCACTGCATAAAGGGCATATTGAGCTGGTGAACCATTCGGTAAAAGGAAATGATGTTACTGTTTGCAGCATCTTTGTAAATCCGGTACAATTTAACAACCCTGATGACCTGGAGAAGTATCCGCGCACTTTTGATCATGATATGGCAATATTGCGGGATGCAGATTGTGATGTGGTATTTTATCCGTCGGTAAAAGAAATTTACCCTGAACCGGTTACCCGGCAGTACGATTTTGGTATGTTGGACAAAGTAATGGAAGGACATTTTCGTCCGGGCCACTTTAACGGTGTAGCCATAGTAGTGAAGAGACTTTTTGATATAGTTGCACCTGACCGGGCCTATTTCGGAGAGAAAGATTTTCAGCAACTTGCCATTATCAGGGCATTGGTAAAACAGGAAAACCTGGATGTGGAGATAATTCCCTGCCCTATTGTACGGGAACCCGATGGGCTGGCTATGAGCTCGAGAAATGTAAGATTGAACGAAGAACAGCGTAAAAATGCACCGTTGGTTTATGATACACTTTTGTTCGCAAAGAAAATGTATCCATATATCCAACCTGGTGAACTGAAGAAAGGAGTAGAGCAAAGAATCAACAACAATCCGTACATGTTACTGGAATATTTTGAAATATCTGATGCAGAAACTCTTGAGCCGGTTGGGCAAAACAAATCTCAGAAGCCGGTTGTTGCCTGTATTGCTGTTTATATGGGAGATGTAAGGCTCATTGATAATATGATATTAAATTTGTAAATTTGCCGCCCTGAAAAAGCTTTTTAAATGTAAGAAAACCAACTATTTTCACTCGTTATTTGTTTATATATCAGAATTTATTTTGCATTTGTAGCGTTTCTGAAAAAGCACACTCATGTTTATTCAAATCTTAAAATCGAAGATCCATCGTGCCGTGGTTACCCAGGCCGATCTGCATTACATTGGTAGCATTACCCTTGATGAAGACCTTATGAATGCTGCCGGTATAATAGAAAATGAAAAGGTTCATGTTGTTAATATAAACAATGGTGAACGTATGGAAACATACGTAATAAAGGGCGCAAAGGGAAGCGGTGTAGTTTGCATGAACGGTCCTGCAGCCCGAAAGGCTCAAAAGGGCGATCTGGTAATCATTATTTCTTATGCTATGATGGATCAGGAAAGTGCCAAAGAGTTCCAGCCACGGATTGTATTTCCTGACGAAAATAATAAGCTTTGAATCGGATAATTAATAACTTCGTCTGCTAAAATTTGGGCATCGACCCAAAAATCATCTGAACCTTGAACGTTAAAACCAAAAGAACACTTACAGTAATATTGTTTGCTCTTGCAGGGGTGGGCTTGTTATGGTATATTACAAAAGGGCAGGATCTGGAGCGCATCTGGAATGAGTTTGTGGAAGCAAATTTTATCTGGATTATCATTTCCATCCTCGCCGGAACTTTAAGTCATGTGCTAAGAGCCCTCCGCTGGAACCTGCTTATTAACTCCATGGGTCATACATCAAAAACTTCTACTACCTTTTATGCACTTATGACGGGCTATCTGGCCAATTTTGTCGTCCCGAGGCTCGGGGAGGTAACACGCTGTGTAACACTCAACAAATATTCTGGCGTACCTTTTAATATTTTGGCAGGAACCGTGGTGGCTGAAAGGGTGTTTGATATGTTTAGCCTGCTGACTCTAATCTTTTTTACCATCATATTTCAATTTCAATTCCTGAAAGAGTTTCTGGATTATTATCTTTTTTCACCGCTGGTTTCATTGGCTGAGGGGAAAATCTGGATCATTGCATTAATGGGTATAGCCATATTGGCTTTCCTTTTTTTCATTTGGATGTATTTCCGCAGGGTAAAAACAGAAAAGCAGGGACTCGCATCGAAGATCAAACGTCAGATCATTGGCTTTTTAAAGGGGATGGCATCACTGGGGCTGCTCAGAAACAAGCTGTTGTTTTTGGTATATTCGTTTTTTATCTGGGTATTATATTTTTTGATGGTTTATGTAGTATTTTTTGCCCTTGGAGCAACTTCGCACCTTGGGCCTGCAGCGGGGCTCACACTGCTGGTAACCGGAAGCCTCGGTATTGTAGCTCCTGTACCCGGCGGGGTTGGCACTTACCATTTTATGGTTATAATAACTCTTACTGAATTATACGGCATTGCATCTGAGCCTGCTACCTCTTATGCTTATCTGGCACATGCTTCGCAAATGGTTATGATCATCGTGCTGGGTGCATTTTCATGGATGATGCTATCCATTAATCTGAAAAAGAATCCTATTCCCGGAAGAAGAATCTGAAATCTTAAGTATTTATCTTATCAATGGAATTAATCCTTTGAAAATATGCTGATCGTTAATGCGATCTGCTTTCCCATCTTAATCCTTTCATGTCTTCCCAGGGTTGTTTTACAACAGGATCAATAACCGTAGATCCTTTGGTTGAACCTGTAAGAATGAATGCAATGGCCTGTTGCAGTGAAGATTCCATAGGGTCGCCGAAATCGCGGGAAAGGTCATCATTTGCAGGGATATCGACCGGGAGGCCGTCAAAATAATCCCCTTCATTATCGGCATTTCTCACTTTGAAAGTAATGGGTGCAAGCGCCCAGGTATCATTATAATTGAACACATTTGATCCCATGGGTTTTCCGTAGGTATCGTTGCCTACCACATACACGTCCATATAAGGCTTCAAACCATTGATAATCATTTCGCTGGCCGATGCAGTGCCCCGGGTGGCAATGGTAACCAGACGTGATAAGCCCAGACTGTTTTCAAGGTTCAACAAGTTATCTGTCCGATTATATTCATCTTCTTTAATGGAGTTGTAAACTGTTTTTGCAAAGGGCTGCCCTGCAAGTGATGGCCCTGCTATTAAGCTCGCCAGTTGTGTGGCAATACGTGTAAGTCCGCCACCATTATAGCGCATATCCAAAATGAGTTCATCAATGTCTTCAGCGAAGAAATCAGCAAATACTTCATTAAGTTCTTCTTCTGTTGGATCTCTGAAGCTTTGCAGAACCATATAACCGATTTTTATATTTTCTGCTTCAAAAACTTCATGGTGCAGAACTGTATTGGTAACCATTTCCATTTTTGCTGCTGTGATATCAATGGTGCTGTTATCGGGTTTTTTGAAAAGAAAGGTATTGCTTATGCCTTCTTCATTGGGGCCGAGCATCTGGTTGATGTTCATACCCTGGGTTAAACCGGTTCCGTTTATTGCTTCAATGATCCAGCCTCTTCGTACACCATTCTGGTATAACTCACCGGTATTATGTATAAAACTGATGCGCAATTTTCCGTTGCTGTCCCAGGAAGAACCAAAGCCGTACCCTATGAATTTTGATTCCTGAAAATAGTCCAGAAATTCCTGCCAGTCGATAATGAAACTCCAACGATCAAGTGGTTGGTAACGGACAGCTTCGAGTACTTCAAAAATATCGGAATATGCCGAGGGATCGATTTCAGGAATATTGTCTGTCCAGAAATACCAGTCTTTCATAAAAGTAAAAAACTCCTCGTTATCTTCGTTGATCTGAGGTTCGGGTTCGTCTTCCTTGTTGCAGGCGGTAAAAAACAGTATACCGGTCAGAACTAAAAGAAAGTAGCGAAATCGGAGATATATCAGTTTATTCATCATAATAAGATTGTTTTTTTTGAGATACCCTATAAACTGAATTTCAGGGTAAATTGTTGCAGGGCATTAGATTAAAACGTTGTAAAAAACATCAGACCTTGTATTTCTCATACTCATTATCAAACCAATCAATTGCATCGTAAAGTGTTTCGTCAATGGGGGTAATCTCTGTTCCCAGCTCATTTATTACCTTTTGGTTGGTATAAACAGGATTTTCACATAGTATTGCTGAATTTACAGAGGAGAGTGATAAACTGAAACCTGATGCACGGAGCATATCTCCCAATAGTCCTGCAGCCCTTAGCAACATTGCAGGAATTTTGACCAAGGGTTTTTTTCTGCCGCTGATAGTGTTGAGTTTATTGAAAAAATCATAAAAACTCATATTTGTGCCCGTTACAAGATACTTATCGCTGTTTTTTCCTTTTGTAAGCGCCATCCTTATAGCTTTTGCTACATCTTTAACGTGCACGAAATTTTTCCCCCCGGGCGGGCAAAAGATAAGGTGTTTCTTTTTATGCATCAGGATTATCTGTCCCGAGCTGGGTTTTACATCCCAAGGGCCAAGCATAAATCCGGGATTAATGGTAATAAATGCGGTTGAATGAGATTTTTCAGCAGCATTAAGCACCAGTTGTTGTGCTATTATTTTGCTTTGAGCATATAATGATTTTGTAAACGGCCAGGATGGTTGAGAATTTTCGTTACCGGGCGCATCGCATGTTCCATGTCCAAATGCATTGGCTGTTCCTGTAAAAATCATTTTTTCAATCCCTTTTTCTAAACAGGCATTAGCCAGGTTGCGGGTTGCATTGATATTCACCTCTTCGTAGTCCGAAAGCTTCAGCAGGTTTTGCCGTGTATCGGCAGCTGTATGCACCACCGATCTGCATAACTCCAAAGCTTTTTCAGTGTCTTTCTGATTTGTAATGTTGCCCTCAAAGAGTTCTAGTTTGTCATGTAACGGTGCTTTCCATGATGATTTCTTGCGCAGCATACCCCTTACTTCGAAGCCATGTTCGAGCAAATCAAGAATTGTATTTGCACCAAGCAAACTGTTGGCGCCTGTTACCAGTACAAGGTCATGATGTATGTTCCTTTTCACGGATCAATTCTTTTTTAACAGCACGTGTAGCCACTTTTAAAACAATACCCGCTGGAAAACTTGTCATCATAAACCTGTAGATCTTGTTGGGCCATCCCAGCACAATGTTTTTTTTATTTTTAAGCATTTTTTGAATGGATTTGGAAGCAACCTCCTGTGGGGTCAATAAGATCATGCGGCCCCAGATTCCATATCGTTCAATGCGGGTGCTAACTGTATTGTTGGTTTTCATGGGTCCGGGATAAACACAGCTAATGCTGACTCCGGTACCCCTTAGTTCTTCGTGCAAACCGGCCGAAAAGTGTTGCAGAAATCGTTTTGATGCAGGATAAACCGTTTTGTATCCGATGGGAGTGAAACAAGCCATACTGGCCACATTTAGTATCCAGGCTTTATCTCTTTGCAACAGGTTGGGAAGTAATTGATGCAGCAAAAGAGTGGGTGCTTCTATATTCAAACGGATGATCGTTTCAATATATTCCGCAGAGGCTTCTGTGAAACTGCATGATCCGCCAATACCTGCATTGTTGATGAGTATTTCAAGTGAGTAGTTTTCATTTATCCAGCTTCCCAGTTTTTTAATGTTTTCATTTTTCAGAAAATCGGTTTCATAGAAAACCACATCAATACCATATTCATTCCGAAACTCCTTAGCTTGTTCTTCAAGTCCTTCGTCAGGCAGCGAAACAAGGATCAGATTTTTTTTCATGACAGCCAGCTCCCTGGCAAATGCCTGACCCAATCCTTTACTGGCTCCTGTTACCAATGCGTATAAGGGTGTGCTTGTCATAGATTCACGGGGTTGAAAATACACAAACAACAGTTTCTGTCAATGCAAATGTCTGAAATTTATTTAATATTACCCCCTCCTGTAACTGATCCTTTCCAATACCACCTGTTTTACATCATCCATATGCAGGCGCTCCTGTTGCATGGTGTCGCGCTCACGAATGGTTACTGTGTTATCTTCAAGAGTCTGGTGATCAATGGTAATACAATATGGTGTACCAATGGCATCCTGCCGGCGGTAACGGCGTCCGATGGCGTCTTTTTCCTCATACCGGCACAAAAAGTCGTATTTGAGTTTATCCATCAGTTCGCGGGCTTTTTCAGGCAGGCCGTCTTTTTTCATCAGCGGCAGAATGGCTGCTTTTACCGGAGCCAGCATCGGCGGTATATTAAGAACCACACGTTGTGAACCGTCTTCGAGTGTTTCTTCTTTATAGGCATGGCTCAAAATGGCCAGGAACATACGATCAAGACCAATGGATGTTTCCACAACATAGGGAACATAGCTTTCATTGGTTTCAGGATCGAAATACTGAAGCTTTTTGCCTGAGAATTTCTGGTGGGCTCCCAGGTCATAATCGGTGCGTGAGTGTATTCCTTCGAGTTCCTTGAATCCGAAAGGGAAGTCAAACTCTATATCCGCTGCAGCATTGGCATAGTGTGCCAGTTTATCATGATCATGAAAACGGAATAATTCCTCCGGCATGCCTAGCGCCTTGTGCCATTTCATTCGTTCTTCCTTCCAGTAATCATACCATTGCTTTTCATCGCCGGGTCTTACGAAATACTGCATTTCCATTTGCTCAAATTCACGCATGCGGAAAATGAACTGCCGGGCAACGATCTCATTGCGGAAGGCTTTGCCTATTTGTGCGATACCGAACGGGATTTTCATCCGGCCGGTTTTCTGCACGTTCAGGTAATTTACAAAAATACCCTGTGCAGTTTCGGGGCGCAGGTAGATCAGGTTGGCATCTTCACTCAGCGAGCCCATCTGTGTGCTGAACATAAGATTAAACTGCCGTACATCGGTCCAGTTTTTTGAACCCGACATGGGGCAGGCAATTTCCAGCTCTTCAATAAGTGCCTTAACATCTTTCAGGTCATTATTGTCGAGGGCCTTCACAAACCGGGTACGGATCGTGTCTATTTTTTCCTGGTTGGCCTGCACCCGTGGGTTTGTTTCGCGAAACATTTTTTCATCAAAAGTTTCTCCGAAACGTTTGGCCGCTTTATCAACTTCTTTATTGATCTTCTCTTCCAGTTTGGCCATGTGATCTTCGATGAGAACATCGGCACGGTATCTTTTCTTGGAATCTTTATTATCAATCAACGGGTCGTTGAAGGCATCAACGTGTCCCGAAGCCTTCCAAACGGTGGGGTGCATGAATATTGCAGAGTCGATACCCACAATATTTTCATGGTACTGCACCATAGATTTCCACCAGTAATCCTTGATGTTATTTTTTAAGGCTGAGCCATTCTGTCCGTAGTCATATACAGCACTCAAGCCATCATAAATTTCACTGCTCTGAAAAATAAAACCATACTCTTTGGCATGGGCTATGATTTTTTTGAAATTATCTTCTCCTTTAAACATACAACAAAATCTCTGTTTTTAGTGGCTATTGATCTTTAGTTTTTTAGGCTTTAAAAAATTTTTCCTTGTTGATAACAACCTTCAGGCTTTTGGGAATGATGGTGAAAGTGAAGGGCGACTGACCGAGTGATTCACCATCAGCTTCCATCAGCACCGGTGTTTTAGGTTCAATGATGATTTGTCTTCCCTGTAACATCTCCACTTTTTTATGTTTTCCTATGGTGCCGTTGTACAGGCGATTTACATTGGCAATAACAGACCATTTACTCATGTCTTTAATAAGGGTAAGGTTAAAAAGACCATCGTCGGGGATTGCATCGGGAGCTTGCTTCATACCCCCTCCGTTATACTTTCCAATGGCTACACCCATGCTGAAGAGATGATGATTTACCTCAGTACCATCTATGACAATCCGTGTAGGAACAGAATGAAATGAAAACAGCGACATGAAGATATTCTTAAAATACACCATAACGTTCCCACGACCCAGATCTTTGTCGGCATTGGTTTTTTGAGCTACGAGCCCGTCGAATCCCAGCCCCACCATATTGATAAAGTATCGCAGATTGGTGCCGGGGCCGTTGGCAAAACTAACCATACCGGCATCCTGAATAAAAATATCTTCTTTTTTCAGCAGTTTAATGCTTTTTTCATAATCAGGCGGGATGCCAAAAGTGCGACCCCAGTCGTTGCCGGTTCCAACCGATATTACACCAATGGTAACATCAAGCGGGTTTACAGATTTTTGCCAGAAAATACCGTTAACTACTTCATTGAGAGTACCGTCGCCACCAATGGAGATGATCTTCCGGTAACCTTTTTCAAGATATTCTTTGGTTATTGCAATGGCATGCCCTCTTTTTTCTGTAAAGTGTGGATCAAATTCAATCCCGTGCTTTTTAAGTAAAGCGCTGATCTTTTCCCAGTCTTTTTCGCACTTTTTCACTCCCGCGTTGGGGTTTACAATGGCAAGCCATTTATTATCTGTTACCTTTTCTTCCAATACTTAGGGTTGTTAGATTTTATAAATCAGGGCTTTACAAAAAGCCTTTGCTGATTTTCAGCGAAGTGCAAAAATACAAAAAAAGCTTAAGGATGCACCAGCTTTTTTTCAAGCAGCAACTGAGCGATCTGCACAGCGTTTGTAGCAGCTCCTTTGCGGAGGTTATCGGCCACAATCCAAATATCAAGTGAGTTTTTACGTGAAAAATCTTTTCGCAGCCGGCCAACAAAAACTTCATCTTTACCCTCGGCAAACCTTGGCATGGGGTATATATTTTCTTCTGCCTTGTCTTGTACAACAAGACCGGGAGAGTTCATCAACAAATTGCGGACATCCTGTACCTCAAAGGGATTTTTCATTTCTATATTTACTGCTTCAGAGTGACCACCCTTAACAGGTATACGCACCACAGTAGCGGTTATCTGAACATCTTGATCTTCCAGTATCTTGCGGGTTTCATTTACCAGTTTCATTTCTTCAGCAGTATACCCATTGTCGAGGAAGTCACCACCATGCGGAAAGCAGTTAAGATCAATGGGCCATGGGTATACCATATAAGGTTCACGGCCGGCCCGTTCATCATCCAGTTGCTTTACTGCAGCTGCTCCTGTGCCGGTAACTGACTGGTAAGTTGATATTACAAGTCTTGTTATGCCATATTCTTTATGAATGGGATTGAGTGCAACAACCATTTGTATGGTGCTGCAATTGGGGTTGGCAATGATCTTTGAGTCGGCCGAAAGCGTATGTGGGTTTACTTCAGGAACCACAAGCGGTACCCCGGTATCCATGCGCCAGGCCGATGAATTGTCAATTACGAATGAACCGGCATTGGCAAATTTTGGCGCCCATTCTTTTGATACTCCTGCTCCTGCCGAAAAAATAGCAATAGCAGGCTTTGCGTCCAGCGCATCCTGTATGCTGCAAACCACCCATGATTTTTCACCAAAAGAGACGAGCTTACCTACTGACCGCTCAGAAGCCGCAGGGTAAAAATCACTCACCGGGAAATTCTTTTCCTGCAATACCTGCATCATTACCTCACCTACCAGACCGGTAGCACCTATCAATGCCAGTTTCATATTAAATATTTAAATAAATTTCGTTTTCAGTTAATTGGCAAAAATAGTATATTTATGTACCATTCAAAAATCAAATCAGGAATGATCAAACATTTACCTTCAGTCTTTTTGTTCCTTTTCCCGCTTTGGGTTACAGGGCAGTTTACCGATGATTTCAGCGACGGGGACTTTACACAAAACCCCGGATGGTTTGGCGACTCCGGTAAATTTATTGTAGATGAGCAGGTTTTGCAGCTCAATGACAACCAGGCCGGGCAGTCGTGGCTTGCCACATCAAGTTTTATTATGGATTTTACCCAATGGGAGTTTTGGGTAAGGCTGGACTTTACACCTTCCACCAACAATCATCCCCGCATTTACCTGGTAAGCGATTCAGATGACCTTTCGGGTCCGCTGAACGGCTATTATCTGCGCATCGGGAAAGACGGTACCGATAATAAACGGCTTTATTTTTACCGGCAAACCGGTGAAACATCAGAAGAGATTCTGGAAGGAACAACCAACCTTGCATCTTCATCCAATAACCTGCTGCGTATAAAAGCAATTCGCGATGATCAGGGGAAATGGGAGTTCTGGGCCGATCCTTCCGGAGGAGATTTATTTACGCCCCAGGGTAATGTTTCTGACAATACTTTCACAACCACCCAAACTTTTGGCATCTTATGCAATTATACTGTATCCAATTCCGATGCATTTTATTTTGATAATTTTTATGTGGGCGATATCATTGAAGATACAACCATTCCTGAGATTACCCGTTTTACAGTTTCAGACCCCAACACACTTGAAATATATTTCAATAAGGCTGTTGAGCCTGTCACCGCACAAAACACCAACAATTACTTTGTAAACAAGGGCATCGGACCGCCGGCCATCGCCATATTACCTGAGGAAGAACCCAATAAGGTAATACTGATATTCTCACAAAGTTTTACCGAGGCCGAAGAGTATACACTGTCGATATTGAATATCAAAGATTATTCAGGGAATATTATGTTGCCCTTTACGGGAAACTTTACCTGGTATGTACCTGTAAAGTATGATGTGGTATTCAATGAGCTCATGGCAAATCCAACTCCGGCCATAAGCCTGCCTGCCCATGAATATATTGAGCTTTACAACACATCTGACTTTCCCATAAACCTTCAGGGATGGACTTTTCAGCACGGTACAACCCAAAGGGAAATTGTCGGGGGCACAATACCTCCCAAAGGATATATTGTATTAATCCATCCGGCAGCATTGGATGAGTTTGCAGGTTTTGGAAATGTTGTTGCTCTGCCGGATCTGTCAACTACAGCCCTTACCAATGCAGGAACCTTGCTCACACTGTATGATAAGGAAGATAATTTAATTTCCTGGGTTAGATATGACGAGAGTTGGTATGTTGATCCATCCAAAGCTGACGGGGGTTGGGCACTGGAAAAAATTGACCCTTATAATTTTTGCCAGGGAACAGAAAACTGGAAAGTCGCTTTAGACCCTCGCGGAGGTACACCCGGTATGGCGAATTCTGTAATGGGGAGCAATCCTGATTCAAATGCTCCTTTTCTGCTCAGGGCAGGCTATGTGAGCCCAAACAGGATTACTGTTTTTTTCAGTGAAAGCATGGACCCTGAGTTTCTGGCTAATACAGAAAATTACACAATAACCCCCGCATCAAACGAAGTAACTGCCACGGGTATATTTTTTCCCGACGCAATGAAAGTTGATCTATTTCTGAAGGAACCGCTCAACCCCGGGATAATTTACCAGGTAGAAGTTTCTGCTTTGCTGACTGATTGTGCAGGAAAACATCTTGCCGGAAATATCGTGAGAGTTGGTATGCCCGAAGTTGCCGACAGCATGGATATGGTTATCAATGAGATACTCTTTAATCCGCCCGACAGAGGGGAAAGATATGTTGAAATTTATAACAGATCTGAAAAGATCATTGAGTTAAAAGATCATATCCTTTCTTCAA
>CAYXIT010000070.1:0-17673 GCA_964465275.1 uncultured Bacteroidales bacterium
ATAGTCAGGTCCCGAAATTGGCCTGACTGTAGCCAGGGTAGCCAGCGGAACCATATTCCCGTCTTTGTTTTTAATAAAGAAATTATTGATTTGTTCTTCATTTACCCGGTATTCCGGTTCAGCCTGGATATAGGTTTTTGCCACCCATATCATAGATTTGTATTTTAACGGACTTTCAAATTGTCTGATAATATATTCGAAAGTCAACACTGCCAGGTTGAAGTCTCTTCTGAAATAATGACTGCGGGCAATCAGAAAATAACTGTCATCTACCCACCGGTTGTACTCTACCCCTCTAATGTTCATGGAGTGTTTTCTTATGGCAGTACTAGCTTTCTGATAAGCAATATCCATGTTTGAAGAAACGGATCCCATTTGTTGTTCACTTCCATATCTGAAAATGCTTAAGACAGTTTCATAATTGTCTTCATGCATCTCAGACAATCGTTTTAAACCAACACGATAACTCTCGCGGGCATTAAAAAAACCATTGTATTTAGTTGTAATACTATGATAATTGCGGTTCAGAAAGGAGTTTTTCTGTGTAGAACAACCGGCAAAAAACAGAATCAGAAAAATGGAACCGGATAGTAATATTTTAGGGTGCAATAATTTTTTTATGAAGTGTTTCAATGATACAAAGTTTTTGGCTACAACTGCAACTATAACTAAGAAATTGCAAATTTATTTTAATTATTGGTGCAATTCAAACTATTTTTTTGAACTTAACGTTTTAAGGGGGCACGAATGGATTAAAATTGCGATATTTGCAATTGCTGAAATAAAAACAAAAAAACATTACATGCTGTATTGTTTACATTTTATGAAGTATTACTCTGATAATGGCTGAAAATACCCCAAAAAAGGAGAAATCTTTTTTTAATAAGTTACATGATAAGTACAGACTGGTTTTAATGAATGACGATACTTTTGAAGAAAAGCTATCATTTAGTCTCACACGCTTCAATGTATTTATCTTTTTCGGTACACTTGTAATATTTCTTGTATTTGCAACCACCTATCTTATTGCTTTTACTCCTTTGCGCGAATACATCCCCGGCTATGCAGATTTTAATACAAGAAAAATACTTCGCGAATTAAATCTGAAGGCAGACTCTCTTCAGGCTGAATTAAGAAGTAAAGATTTATATATTACCAATATCAGAAACATTGTTGAAGGACGTGATTTTGACGAGGAGATATTTGAACCCGCAAACAATCAGGATTTTGTTGAAATTTCGGAACTAACCCGTTCCCGCGAAGATTCAATTTTAAGAGCCCAGATTGAAAGTGAGATCAGGCTTGCAGAAACAACGCCCGATGACCCTGAAGGATTTGAACCACAGCCGATGTCGCAATTTTTCTTTTTTCCACCTCTTAATGGTATTATAACCAATCATTTCAATCTTGCTCAAAGACATTTTGGTATTGATATCGTTGCCGATAAAGGAGAGCCTGTTAAAGCTACTCTCGATGGTACAGTTATTTTTTCAACCTGGACCCTGGCAACAGGATATACTATTGGCTTACAACATGCAAATAATCTCATCTCCGTTTATAAACACAACAGCAATCTTTTAAAAGCTGAAGGCAGTTTTGTAAAAGCTGGTGAAGTAATAGCCATTATTGGCGAATCAGGTACCATCTCTACCGGAACACACCTGCATTTTGAGCTATGGTTTAACGGTAGCCCTATTAACCCCCTTGATTATATAGTTTTTTAGATGAGGTCAACCGACATATGCAAAACAGCAGAGGAAATCAAGTAAAAAGGAATATTGCAATTTTAGGTTCCACAGGTTCTATAGGTTCACAGGCGCTGGAAGTAATCCGATCGAACCCTGAAGCATTTACTGTGGAAGTACTTACTGCACAAAACAATTCAGGCTTGCTCATTAAACAGGCACTGGAGTTTAAACCAAATGCTGTTGTTATAGGTAATGAAGATCATTACAACAAAGTAAAAGATGCACTTGAACCCCATTTCATTAAAGTTTTTTCCGGTGAAAAAGCTCTTGAAGAAATAGTTGAGTTTGATGGTATTGATATCATTTTAACTGCTATGGTAGGATTTGCCGGATTAAAACCTACACTTAAAGCAATTCGGGCAGGTAAAAATATTGCACTTGCAAACAAAGAAACCCTTGTAGTAGCAGGCAATATAATTACACGGGAAGCAATGAAGGCAGGTGTAAATATTTATCCTGTTGACTCAGAACACTCAGCCATTTTTCAATGTATGGCTGGAGAGTTTCACAATCCCATCGAAAAAATCTTTCTAACAGCAAGTGGTGGACCCTTCAGAGGAAAATCAGTTGAATATCTTAAAAATGTAAAAAAAGAAGATGCGCTAAAACATCCTAACTGGGATATGGGTTGTAAAATTACCATCGATTCAGCCACGTTAATGAATAAAGGCCTTGAAGTGATTGAAGCCCGCTGGTTATTTTCTCTGAAACCCTACCAAATAAAGGTAATTGTGCATCCACAGTCTGTTATTCATTCTATAGTGCAATTTGAAGATGGCTCAATGAAAGCCCAGATGGGACTTCCTGATATGAAGCTACCCATTCAGTATGCACTTGCTTACCCGCACAGAATTAGTTCTGATTTCACAAGGTTCGATTTCACTGATTATCCTGAACTCACTTTTGAAAAACCTGACAGAGAAACATTCAAAAACCTGGATTTGGCTTATATCGCAATGGAAAAAGATGGAAATATGCCCTGTATCCTGAATGCAGCCAATGAAATTGCAGTGGCAGCATTTCTTAAAGATAAAACGGGCTTCCTGGATATGCCGGAAATCATTGAAAAGTGTATGGGAAAAATATCGTATATCAAGGATCCGTCACTCGATGATCTCTGTACAACAGATAAGGAAACCCGAAAACTGGCACGTGAACTATTTTATGGTTCCGTTCATACAAATAATGAAAATTGTTAAATTAAATAATCAACGTTAGTTTTTATACATGGAAGTA
Source organism: uncultured Bacteroidales bacterium (assembly GCA_964465275.1). Lineage (GTDB taxonomy): Bacteria > Bacteroidota > Bacteroidia > Bacteroidales > UBA7960 > SKVR01. Next base: position 2,985 of record CAYXIT010000070.1, read on the forward strand.
GCAATTAAAGTAATACAGTTTCTTTTAAGTTTATCAATACTAATAGCCATTCATGAATTGGGGCACTTTTTGGCGGCCCGGTATTTTAATATCAAGGTAGAAAAATTTTATCTGTTCTTTAACCCCTGGTTTTCACTTTTTAAAAAGAAAATCGGTCAAACTGAATATGGAATTGGCTGGCTGCCGCTGGGTGGTTATGTTAAGATATCGGGTATGATAGATGAATCGATGGATAAAGAACAAATGAAGCAGGAACCCAAACCCTGGGAATTCAGATCAAAACCGGCCTGGCAAAGATTGATTGTGATGCTTGGTGGCGTTACATTCAATGTTATCCTTGCCATCTTTATTTATATCATTATGTTGTCTATCACCGGCGAGCAATATTTACCTGCAAAAAATGTAAAGTATGGTATACAAGCCGATTCTCTGGCTCTTGAAATGGGCTTGAAAACCGGTGATCGGATATTATACATAAATAACGAGCAAGTGGAAGATTTTATGGATATTCCCCGTGAATTTATTATGGGAAATGCCAGCACTGTTGGTGTTGAGAGAGATGGTGAAATTGTAACTTTAAATGTTCCTGATGATTTCTTCTCACGAATAATAGCAAACAGGGGTGCGAATTTTATGAGTATCCGTTTCCCCTTTATTGCAGAAGGCTTTGTTGAAGGATCTCCTGCTAAAGATGCTGGCGTTCAGAAAGGTGATCATATTATGGGTATCAACGATATTGAAACCTGGTCATTTGATGAATTCAGAGCACAGATCGGAAATTTTGCAGGGCAGGAAATAGATCTTCAGGTAATAAGAGATGGAGAAAGGAAAAGCATACCAATGAAGGTAACCGACGAAGGACAGATCGGGGTTTTCCTGAAGCCACTGGATGAGATATTTGAATATGAAAAACGTGATTATTCATTCCTAGCTGCAATACCGGCAGGAACAAAAAAAGCATATACTACTACAGTCAATTATCTGAGTGAGTTACGACTGCTATTCCGCCCCGAAGTAAAAGCAAGAGATAGCCTTGGTGGCTTTATAACCATAGGCAGCATTTTTGCTCCTACCTGGGATTGGGTGCACTTCTGGACCATTACTGCATTTCTTTCCATTATTCTTGCCATCATGAATATTTTACCTATTCCCGCACTGGATGGTGGACACGTGATGTTTCTTTTTTATGAGATTATAGTGGGGAGAAAACCCTCTGATAAGTTTATGGAATATGCTCAAACCGTGGGTATGATCCTGTTACTGTCGTTGATTGTATTTGCCAATTATAATGACATAATGCGATTATTCAGATAATGCAGACCGGCAAAAATACTCATTTCAAATGTCATGACTGATGAAATAAATTCCGGAAAAGGTTATCTGGTTCTTATCGGGGGAGCAGAAGATCGCAGACATGAAAAAAATGTACTGCGAAAACTCTTAGAACTGAACCATGCCAGATCTGTGGTGATTATAACAGCTGCTACCCTTTACCCTCTTGAAACCGGAGATGATTATTACAATGCTTTTCGTGATCTGGGTGTTCCCGATATACATGTCTTTGATATTCGCAGTAAAAATGAAGCAGATAATCCAGACCCGGGCTATCTTCAAATACTTAAATCTGCAGATATAGTTTTCTTTACCGGGGGTGACCAGGTGCGACTTACCGAAATTCTTCTGGGTACCGAGATGCTTGAAACAATCCGGATAAAATTTCATCAGAAAAAACTTACCATCGCGGGAACTTCAGCAGGAGCATCTGCTGCTGCTAACCCGATGACATTTGATGGTGATAAACTGGGGCTTATAAAAGGGTCGGTAAAGTTTACCAAAGGCTTTGGTTTTCTGGAAAAAATAACCATCGATACACATTTTGTCGCCCGGGGCAGACTGGGTCGTCTTACACAATTTTTGTGCAACGGCTACACCAATCATGGAATCGGTATTGGAGAGAATACATCTATTACGATCAAGCCCGATAATACTTTCGAGGTAAATGGAAGCGGCATAGTAACAGTCGTTTCAACAGCGGATCTGGATTTTTCAAATTTTGAAAAAATAAAACCTGGTGAAAAAATATCCATTGATGGCATCCGTATTGGTTTTCTGCAGGAAGGAAGTAAATTTGATATTACGAAGTGGAAAATTATTCAAAACAATTAGTTTCTTATTCATTATTTATTTGCAGGATTAACTTCTACTCCTGTTCATTATTTAATCTTCATAATTAACGTCATCCTTTTTTTTGAAAATTCATTGCCACCGATTTGGTTTTTTTAGATGTTTTGCATGGATTATTCCTGAATTTTATGTAGGTTTGATATGATGCTGACAAATGCCAGTACCTTCCCTCCGGCAACCCTTTAAAAGTTGTATCTTAAATCCTGATGATTATGAAAACCGCTGATCGTGACTTTGATGTTAAGAAGTTTTTCTTTTATTACGGGCCCAATCATTATTTACCAAGCAGAGCAATGGTTTTCAACCTTTACGTTGCGCCTGAAGGACCCGAAACGGATTTTTACAAACCTTATGTTCTTGGTGAATTTCCGCACCTTAGTAATTTTAATATCCAGTCAGTTGCCGATTTGTTTGCTTACACCCTGCTTGATGTATTACGAATGGATATCAATCTATACCTGAATGATTTTGCTATTTCAGAAGATACCAATGAATATGTTATTGCCATAGAATTTCTCGACGATTATTCAGCTGAAGATGCTGCAATACTTGTAAGTGAATGGTTTAAGGCAATGAATGAAGGTACCGTTACAGATTTCAACTTCAGAAAACGTTTTGATATTCTTCAGTCAGTTTTTGATAAATCACTGCTTGGTGGTCCCACTTTGTATGCACTGGTAGAGGCCGGATTTAAAAATGATATTCCGGTATTTTTTCTGGATGAAGAAAACCAATACCAGTGGGGGTATGGTATTAAGCAGCTTCGCGGGCGATCAACCACATTTCATACCGATGGTGTTAAGGATACGGAATTTACCATGTATAAGGATATGGTTACTGATTTTTTACACATGTGCGGTTTTCCCACACCGGCGGGCAGCAATTGTTTTACAGAACAGGAAGCAATATCAGAAGCCGGTAGACTTGGGTTTCCCCTGGTAGTGAAACCTGTTGCCGGGCATAAAGGACAGGGAGTAATTACAGATGTCAATTCAGAATCCGAACTAAAAGTTGCTTTTCAAACCATTATTGAAAATGCCCGAAGGGAAGGACTTTTTTTTGATGGTGCCATTGTTCAACAGCAAATTAAGGGGAAAGACCACCGTCTGCTTACCATTGACGGAAAATTTGTTGCTGCATTAAAGCGTGAGCCGGCCTTTGTTGCCGGCAATGGTAAGAACAGCATCGAAGAGTTAATAGAAATTGAAAATCTGAAAGAGATCAGAAAAGACAATGCCCGTTCTCCACTTACCAAAATCATACCGGATAATGATATGGTGCAATTCCTGAAGATGCAGAATATGCATCCGGGCTCAGTGCCCGAAACAGGACACAAAATCTATCTCCGTCGCATTGCCAATATTTCTGCAGGTGGCGTTTCATTTAACGTTACAAATGAAATACACCCTGATAACAAGAAACTGGCCGAGTCAATTGCAGGCTTCTTCAATATCAAATGCCTGGGAATAGATGCTCTAACTGAAGATATTTCTATACCATGGACTGATGAAGATTTTGGCATCATTGAAATAAATGCCGGACCAGGTGTCTTTATGCACCAGTCACCTGCCTTTGGTGAAAGTATAAACGTACCCGAAATGATATTGCTTTCGCATTTCAAAGAAACAGGTTTATCAAGAATACCCATAATTGCCGGCAACAATATTACACAATCACTATTAACCAATCTTATTGCGGAAATCCATGACATAAAACCCGGAATATTTACAGGAGCATTAACCCGTGAAGGAGTATTCTTTAACGGAAAGTATTTTTTTAAAAATGAAAGCCATGAGCAAAATGTAAAAATTATATTGCGGCATCCGAAAACAGAAATAGCCATCATTAATCATATTAAAGAAGATATTTATGATTATGGTTTCTTTCACGAAGGTGCTGATATCATAATACTTGATCATCCAAACTGGGCCGAAGAAACTTTAAAAGGACAACTGCTTCCCGGAGGCTGGTAGAAATAACCGATAAAAATATCAGTCTTTCAATGAACAGCAGCATTACTGAAACTGTTAATTATACTGAAAAAGACAAAGAAAAGAAACTGGTGGAACTTATCAGGCCCTTCATATTTGACATGATAGATAAATACGACATGTGAATCTTACATGGAAAAGAAAATCCATATCTTTGACAACGCCACAGAACAAAACAAATCCGAATAATTATACAGATATTATGATGATCTTATTTAAAAATTGTGATTTATATGCTCCTGAAAAACAGGGGAAAAAAGATATTCTTATTGCAGGAAAAAAGATAATAGCGATCGGGAAAAATCTTGAATTGCCGCAAGGCACAGAAGGGAAGGTGATAGATGCAAAAGGACTTAAAATGATTCCCGGCCTTATAGATGCACATGTGCATTTTGCCGGGGCCGGTGGGGAAGGTGGGCCCGCAAGTCGTACTCCGGAACTACAGCTAAGTCATATGCTTGAGGCCGGAGTAACAACTGTAATAGGCTGTCAGGGTACCGATGGCATGACACGTAGCCTTGAATCAGTGCTGATGAAAGCAAAAGCACTGCGACAGGAAGGTGTAAGTGCCTGGATTTATACCGGTTCTTACCAGGTACCTACTCCTACTTTGTTTGGAGATGTGGGCCGCGACATTGCTCTTATTGAAGAAGTTATTGGTGCCGGCGAAATAGCAATATCCGATCACAGAAGTTCATTCCCTTCTACCAGCGAACTTATACGTATTGCGCGGCATGCAAGGGTTGGCGGTATGCTGGGTGGTAAAGCCGGAATAGTAAACATTCACATGGGTGATGCGCGCAACCCCTTTAAACCACTATATGAAGCAGTGGCCATAAGCGATATGAAATTTACCCAGTTTCTGCCCACACATTGCAACCGCAATGAATATATTTTTGAAGATGCAAAAACCTGGGGTAAAAAAGGCTATGTGGATATTACTGCCAGTTCTTATCCGTATTTTCCTGAATTTGAGATCAAACCATCCAAGGCCATTGTAAAACTGGTGAAAGCCGGTGTTCCACTCGAACATATTACTATGACCAGTGATGGTTGTGGCTCATTGCCCGATTTTGATGAGAACGGAAGATTAAGACAACTGGAAATGGGTTATCCAAAATCCATTTTTGATGAAATGGTTGATACAGTAGTATCAGAGAAAATGGCCCTTCAGGATGCCCTTAAAGTGGTTACGAGTAATGTAGCTGATATTTTATGGCTGAAAGAAAAAGGGCGTATTGCCGAAGGCAAAGATGCTGATATAGTACTCATTGATGAAAAGTATGAGATCGTGCATATGACGGCCATGGGTACATTAATGGTAGAAGACAAAAAAATGCTCAGGAAAGGTAGCTATGAAAAATAGTATGCAACTCAACTGGGCAAGAGTCCGAAGGTTTTTGCAATCCACCAGTGTATCTTATGAAATCCGCTGGGATTAGCATGTAAAATTATACACTGCCCTGTTATATGCAGCGGATGATCTTTTAAAAGTTCAAGCACCTTCGCATTATCCGACATCTGCTGCACCCAGATATGAGATATCCCCTTCTCAACAGCCTTTTCTATGACGACCTCACTTATTTCAGGACGAGTTACTGCAACTAAAGCTGTAACTTGCTCAGGCAACTCATCAATACTTTTAAATACTTCCTTTCCCTCTTCTGTTTTTCCCCCTTTTGGATTTACAGGATAAATATGATACCCCTTCTGCATGAGCGCTTCATAAACGGAATGGCCAAACTTGCTCTTCTTACCTGAATAACCGGCCAGGGCAATATGTTCCTGGGCAAGAAAACTTTCTATTTGTGCTTTTGTTGGTTTCATATGATTGCAATTTAATATACTCCGACAAATTTAATGAAGCTTTAAATGCAAAATTCAAATTGAAATAAAATTAATATTTCGAAGGCTTTTTTTAATTTTGGAATAAAGACCCTTACATCAATTTTAGATTTATGAGTAAAAATTTCCAAATATACATACTGGGTTGTTCTGCAGCAACCCCTACCTCCGACAGACATACCACTGCCCAGCTGCTGAACCACCAAAATAAATATTTTATGCTTGACTGTTCTGAAGGAGCCCAGAAACAACTCAGGCGAATGCGCTTGCCCATGATGAAGATTGACAATATTTTTATTTCTCATTTACATGGCGATCATTACCTGGGATTAGCCGGACTGCTGTTTTCATATCACCTGCTGGGGCGCACAAAACCTCTAAATATTTACACACCTGAAGGTTTACAGGAAATAATAGAGTTACAATTTAAAGTTTCTGCACATGAGCCGGCTTACCCGATTAATTTTCATGTTGTGAATAAAGGCGGGCAATTGGTTTATGAAGACAATAATCTCACCGTGGAAACCATCCCGATGATGCATAGGATACCAACCTATGGCTACCTTTTCAAAGAAAAGCAGGCTTTAAGGAATATGCGAAAAGAAGCTATTGATATGTACCAGATCCCTGTAGAACAAATCACAAACATTAAGTCAGGTGAAGATTTTAAATCTCCAAAAGGAGAAATCATCGCCAATCGTAAACTAACCCTGGATCCGCCCAAACCAAGGTCTTATGCATTCTGTTCTGATACCGGATACACTGAAGATTATATTGATCAGATCAGGCATGTAGATTTGCTATATCATGAAGCCACTTTTTTACATGATAAGGCCGATATTGCTAAGGAAAAAACACACTGCACCACAATAGAAGCAGCAACCATTGCAAAAAAGCTCATAATAGGACATTATTCTGCCCGTTATGATGACATGAGGCTATTTGAAAATGAAGCCAGAAGCATATTTCCTGAAACAATAATTGCAACTGAAGGAATGCGTGTGAATATTGGAAACCATGAGAAATGAGAATTGACCTTTAGAAAAATAGTTTTAGTAATGTCCAGGAATCATTAAGACTATTAAATCCTAAAAAGTTAATTTCTGCCAGTAGTTCTTCTATCCTGTCAGGATTGTGTGGTTGGTTTTCCAATCCTTTTATGAGCACATGCTTTTCATCAAGTTTTTTCCCCTCAACAATAACCAGGGCAGTCTCTACCCTGCCCTTTCTTACTTTCAGTTCAACTGAAATCTCTTTATCATTCAAAAGAATCTGGTTTTTAAATACATAAACCGGCGACCATCCGAAATTCCATTCCCATTTTATATATTTATCTTCTTTAATACGGTTTATTGAACGTATATCGGCCTGATCAGGTGTATATAATTCAAGATCCGGCCAATGCTGAAAAAACCAGGCTTTCAGTTTCATAATAAACTCATCCCGGCTTAGAGGATATTGAAGAAACCGGCTGATATTGGCCACTTCGCTCCGTATGGATCTCACTGCCTTACTCTCAAAATTTCCTTCCTTTGCTTTGATAGCTTCATTAAGATGATCAAGATTTGCATCATAAAGCAAAGTGCCATGATGCAATACTTTGTCTTTGTGAATATGTTCAGCATTCCCGGAAATCTTTAAACCATTTACACGAAGATCATTCTTCCCCTCAAATCTTGCATCAACACCAAGACTTTGTAAAAAATCAATGACGGGTTGAGTATGACTTTGAAAATTCACAAGATTCTCTTTATCTGCATTTTTAATAAAAGTGAAATTTATATTACCCGGATCGTGAAAAACAGTACCTCCGCCTGATAACCTCCGAACAACCGGTATGTTGTTTTTTCTTACATACTCAAGATTGATCTCTGCGAGTGTATTCTGGTGCTTTCCCACAATTATGGAAGGATGGCTGCGCCAAAGCATAACTACTTCACGATCAAGGTGCTTAAATAGATATTCTTCTGTTGCGAGATTATACCAGGGATCAAGAGAAGTGTTTTCAAAAAATAACATAACAGAGAACTATTTTATCAACCCGAAACTTATCAAGCCATCAACCCATCATCATAGCATAGCCAATCTGTTATTGATTTTTCTTACGATGTAGTGATCTTCAATTTCGGTGAGAAGTTGTTGTAAGATATTTTTATCCTGTATACGTGCAATAGCCCTTTTGCGCACTTCAAAATCAGAATCTTTCCTTATGATATCCATCAATGTAGCGGAATCATCAATTTTTTCCACAGCTTTGTTCCGAACATAATAATCGGGGTCACCAAAAGCAATTTCCCTGATGATATCAGCATTTTGAACCTTTTCAACGGCCAGTGCTCTTACGTAGTAGTCATCATCATTGCGGGCAATATCTTCCAGTGTTGACTGGTCATAGATCTTTTTAATGGCATCGGAACGCACATAGAAATCATCATGTGTTTTGGCAATATGTGTGAGTATTTCCTGGTTGGATATGGCTTCAACAGCCGATTTCATAATATCGCGATCAGTAATTTCCTTAACAAGATCAAAAAGCACGTCATCATCATTGATTTTTGCCAGGGCATCTTTGCATATATAATAATCTTCCTGGCTTTTTAAAACAATGTGGGCAAGTGTTTTGGGTTCGGTAATTCTTTTGACAGCTGCAACCCTTACATAGTAATCGCTATCGTTTAGGGCAATCTGCATGAGGACTTCAGGATCTTCAATCTTTTCGGTGGCAGTTTGCCTTACATAATAATCAGGATCATTGGCAGCCACTTTACGTAAAATTTCCTGATCTTCAATTTCTTTCAATGCATCAACCCGGTCGTAATAATCAACAGCATTAAAAACTTTATCGATGAGCTCTGCCATTCTTTTTTGAGCTGAGTTTTCATGTTGGTTATTTTCGTTTTCCATGGTGAGGGGTTTAATAAATTCCTAAAAGCATTGCAAATCGGGTATTTAATGAACCAGAATCTGGGTTAAAAATACGGAAAAATTATTACTTTAAAGAAATCAAGTGTAACAAAAATAATATTCTAAGTCTGTCATTAGAAAACTCTTTTTCATATTGTATTCGCAATAGGGTTTCCAAACTAAAAATTATCTCACTATCTTTGCCAGTTGTTTTAAGGGCTTATTGCTGCACGATTCTACCTAATTGTATTATTGCCGAAGACCCGGATAAAAAAACATATAAAACTGGTAATCTATAACAGAAAATGAAAGAACTTCCCAAGCAGTATTCTCCTGCAAAGACTGAAAACAAGTGGTACGCTCACTGGATGGAGAAAGGCTATTTTAAATCCTCACCCGATAACAGAGAACCCTATACAATAACAATACCACCGCCCAATGTAACCGGTGTATTGCATATGGGTCACATGCTCAACAATACTATACAGGATGTACTGGTGCGTCGTGCACGTATGCAGGGTAAAAATGCCTGCTGGGTGCCTGGTACCGATCATGCATCTATTGCCACCGAAGCGAAGGTTGTTGCCAAACTCAGGGAAGAGGGTATTGATAAGAACAAAATTTCACGTGAGGAATTTCTTGAGCACGCCTGGGAATGGAAAGAGAAGCATGGTGGGATAATCCTGGAACAACTGAAAAAGCTGGGTGCATCATGCGACTGGGATCGTACAGCATTTACCATGGATCAAACGCTCTCAAAATCAGTTATTAAAGTTTTCATCGATCTCTATAATAAAGGGTTGATCTATCGCGGGGTACGCATGGTAAACTGGGATCCAAAAGCACTTACTGCTCTTTCTGACGAAGAGGTAATTTACAAAGAACTGAACTCCAAGTTTTATTACCTGCGCTATCAGATAGAGGGTAATGAAAACGAATATGTTACCATTGCTACCACACGACCAGAAACTATCCTTGGCGATACTGCCATTTGCGTGCACCCCGAAGATGAACGCTTTCAGCACCTGAAAGGGAAAAAAGCGCTGGTACCACTTATCAACCGTCCGGTTCCTGTTATTTTTGATGAATATGTTGACAGGGAGTTTGGTACCGGAGCATTAAAAGTTACTCCTGCTCATGATATCAATGACTATAACCTGGGAATCAAACATAATTTGCCGGCAATTGATATTTTTAATGATAATGGCACACTAAGCGAAAAGGCAGAAATTTATATTGGTGAAGATCGCTTTGCGGTGCGAAAAAAAATCGTAGTTGAACTTGCTGATCATGGCCACCTGGTCAAAGTAGAGGATATTGTAAATAAAGTCGGTTATTCTGAACGTACAGACGAGGTTATTGAGCCCAAACTTTCATTACAATGGTTCCTGAAAATGGAAGAACTTGCCAAACCAGCACTGGAGGTAGTAATGGATGACACCATAAAGTTCTACCCTGCCAGGATGAAGAACATTTACCGCCATTGGATGGAAAATGTTCGTGACTGGTGCATCAGTCGCCAACTCTGGTGGGGACATCGTATTCCGGCCTGGTATCTGCCTAATGGTGAGATCATCGTTGCCGAATCTCAGGAAGAAGTCATGGATATCCTTAAGGAAAAATACAACGGCACATACTCAGAAGAAGACCTGAAACAGGATGATGATGTACTGGATACCTGGTTCAGCTCATGGCTTTGGCCGATATCTGTTTTTGATGGGATAAGTCATCCCGACAACGAAGATATCAGATATTACTACCCAACCGATGATATGGTTACAGCGCCCGAAATTTTGTTCTTCTGGGTAGCCCGGATGATAATGGCCGGATTGGAATACCGCAACGAAATACCTTTTCGCAACGTATACCTGCACGGCATTGTCCGCGACAAACAGGGACGGAAAATGTCAAAATCATTGGGTAACTCACCCGACCCCCTGGCACTGATTGATCAGTTTGGTGCCGATGGCGTGCGTGTTGGTATGCTCTTTTCAGCACCGGCAGGCAACGACCTTTTATTTGATGAAGGCCTGTGTGAACAAGGGCGCAATTTTTGTAACAAAATATGGAATGCTTTCCGTTTGACACAAGGCTGGCAGGTTGATACTTCACTTAAACAACCGCAAAGCGGCAAAGTAGCCATAGAATGGTTCGAAGCCAATTTTAACAAAACTCTTGCCCTGATTGAAGACCATTTCTCAAAATACCGGATTGCCGATGCTTTAATGGTCATTTATAAACTCATCTGGGATGATTTCTGCTCATGGTATCTTGAGATGGTAAAACCGGCTTATCAGCAACCCATAGACCAGGCGAGCTTCGATAAAACCCTTGAAATATTTGAAAAACTGCTGAAAGTGCTTCATCCTTTTATGCCTTTCATCAGCGAAGAAATATATCAGCATCTTCGCAAAGAAGACGCCCCTGAAAGCATAATGATCAATCACATGCCCAGACCGGGAAAATACGATGAGAATATTTTACATCAATTTGACTTTGCATCGCAGGTGATCATGGCCATCCGTAACCTCCGTCAGGAGAAAAATATTGCCAACAGGGATGCCATTGAACTTCTTATACGCAAAAATTACGATGATCAACCTGACATTACCTTTGATAACCTGGTAATGAAGTTATGTAACTTATCGAAGCTGGATTATGTGGAGCAGAAACCCGAAGGTGCTTTCAATTTCATAATCAAAACTACTGAATTTTATATCCCTGTTTCGCAGAATATTGATGTAAATGCAGAAATTCAGAAACTTGAGCAGGAGCTTAAATACCAGCAAGGTTTTCTTACATCGGTTATGAAAAAACTGGAGAACGAAAAGTTTGTAAACAACGCTCCAGCCCAGGTGGTAGAAATGGAAAAGAAAAAACAGGCTGACACCCAGGCAAAGATCAGGGTTATTGAAGATCAATTGAAAACATTAAAAGCCTGATATAAGCTTTTTTTATAAAAAAATGCCTCTGTATTCTTTATGATACCGGGGCGTTTTTTTTCGGAATAATCCGAAAGAGAAAGTACTTAATTTACTTTTTAAGTAATTTCTGGTTGATTATTTTATCAGATGTAAAAATTCTCAACAGATAAGTTCCACTGCTAAGTGATGAAACATCAACAACATCAGATTCTGAAGCATCAGTATATTCAGCGATAATTCTCCCTCCTATATCAAGAATTTGGATTTTTTGAATCTCTGTAATATTATTAAGGTAAAACATTTCTGATACCGGGTTTGGATAGAAAAGTGGTTTGTCAGCTAATTCATGATCAACAACCGAAACTTCCGTTCCCAGTTCAATATCCAGGAAAACTGTACTGTAATTTTCTACACTTACACCAGAAATTGTTTTTTCAGGATAATCCGGGGCGTGGACTTCTAGATCATATGTTCCGGCAAGGACCCGGCGACTGAATCTTCCATGCTCTTCACTTGAAAATACCCATGAGTTATCAAAATCATGACCTGCCAGTTCAATCCTGGCGCGCAAAGGTTCACCGGTAATAATATCCGTTACCTTACCATGAATACCATACAAACTTTGTTTCATATAATTAATCAGAGATCTGTAGTTATAATCCCAATGGGCAGGTAATTGCGCTGTGGGTAAAGTATAATCATCGGAGATTTCAAGTGTAAACTCCCTTTGATTAACATAGTAATTGGCATAATCCTGCCGGCTGCCATACACTACATACCAATCACCACCATGAGTAACACCGTCTCCCATTCCGGTCATGTAATTTGAGGGGGCATTTACTCTTACCGTATCTACATATTCGTACATTGTAAACTCCCACCAGTCATGATCGGCGTGCAACTTCTGATTTGATTTCCAGGAGTCCCAAGGAAAATTAAGAAGCTCAATACCACCATGAATATTAGCCGAAAGCACAAAATCGTACTCATTCAGCAACGACACCATAGCCAGTGTTTCCAATTGAAAATCATCATCAGGATTTTGAACCGGATTGGGGTAGTTTCTGTTCAGATCAATTCCGTTTAAATTAGTGCGGGTAGCACCGGAAACTGTACTGTTATCATATCGGTAAGTACCATCAGGGTTTTCAACGGGACAAATCCATATCTCCAGGTTATCAAGAAGTTGAGTTATCTCATCATCGGTTCCGTAATTATTTAGAAGATAATGTATTAACCTGAGCAAAATATTAAAACCTGTGGTTTCATTGCCGTGCATTGTTGATGTAAACATTGATTTTGGTCTTTCATTGGGATCATTAACATTGGCAGTGATGCGCCCGAAGATGAGTTTTCGCCCACTTGGCAATGTTTCAATTTCAATATATTGAAATAGATCAGGGAATATATCTTCAAACTGCTGCATCATACTTTCGTAAGCTTCATAAGTAGGATAAAAATCCCATGATGAGATATTTTCCACATCCACTGATGAGAGCATGTTATAAGAATTTTTACTGTAGCGCAGACCAGGCGGAATAATCAATTCGTAATCAATGTCCAGTTCTAGAAAATTACGAAATCCTTTTTCATTGGCATAAGAATATACATATCCTGAATCTTTGTCAAAGTAATCAATATATAACAACAAAGAAAGCTCATTCAAAGACTGCTCCAGCGGAAATCTGAAATAAACTTCAGATCTTTCATCAAGTATTTTCTGCACATTTTCAGGTATTCCGGCACGAAGCGTTAAAGTAAAAAAAAGCAGGAATACTATTGTAATAAACTGCAGAGGTCTTTTAATTACGAAATAAAAACCGGATAACAATTGAAGTAACATAATTTATTGTTTGTTAATTGATTCGTTGAGTGCAGAGAGTTGATTATAAACTCCTTTATTTACCTTGACAAGTGGAAGTCGAAGATTATTTTTTACAAGTCCTTTTATTTCAAGTAAAGCCTTAACCCCTGAAGGACTTCCGTCAGCATAAATGGCTTCAATTATGTCAAAAAGTTTGAAATGTATTTCACGCGCTTTCTCATAATTATTTTTCAGGCAATGTCTTACCATGGTTGAAAATTCAGCCGGAAATGCATTGGCAATAACAGAAATCACACCGTCACCCCCTATGGCCATAAAGGGTAAAGTGTTGGGGTCTTCACCGGATATTACCAGAAAATCTTCCGGTTTTCCTTTAATGATCCTGGAACATTGAGCTAAATCACCCGATGCCTCCTTTATGGCGATTACATTTGGTATTTCATGAGCAATACGCAGTGTAGTTTCTGCATCAATATTGGAAGAAGTGCGACCCGGAACATTATATATGATTACCGGAACCGGGCTCTCAGATGCAACAGTACGATAGTGATTAAAAATCCCGCGGGGCTGAGGTTTATTGTAATATGGACTTACTGATAAAATAGCTGAAATGCCTGTAAAATCAGTATTTTTTATATCTGTAACGACCTGTCGGGTGTTGTTACCACCTATACCAATTACTACAGGTACCCTGTCGTCAACAATCTCAAGACCAAAGTTGATTATTGCATTCTTCTCATCTCCATTCAATGTAACTGACTCTCCGGTTGTTCCCATAAAAACAATATACTCAACACCACCTTTGATCTGATATTCAATGAGCCTTTCAAAAGATTTAAAATCGATACTTCCTTCTTTATGAAATGGAGTAACAATGGCAACACCAGTGCCCTTAAATTTATCATTGATTTTACTGGACATTATTGATCATTTTTAAATAATACATTTGTTGTTTTATGGTTTCTTCCTGGGATACAGAGTCATCAATCTGTATCATTAGATCATACAGATCAACA
>CAYXIT010000071.1:0-10156 GCA_964465275.1 uncultured Bacteroidales bacterium
GTTATCACATTAAGTTCAAACGTTTTACCAGGTTATAATGCCAACAGGATCAACTCAGAATTAAGAGAACTATTGAACGATTATGACATGCCCGAAGGCTATGCATATGAGTTTACAGGGGAACAGCAGGAACAACAGGAAGCACGTGATTTTCTGATCACAGCTCTTTTGATTGCCATATCACTCATAGCAATTATTCTTGTTTCTCAGTTTAATTCGGTTTACAAGCCTTTTATCATAATAGGGAGTGTAGTATTCAGTACAGCAGGTGTATTTTTCGGTCTGGCACTTTTTAATATGGACTTTATAATTATAATGACCGGCATCGGTATAATAAGTCTTGCCGGTGTTGTGGTAAACAATGCAATCGTTTTGATAGACTACACCGACTATTTGCACGATCAGAAAAAGGCAGAACTTGATATTCCTGAAAATAAATTTCTTTCGCCTGAAGAGTCTCTTGGGTGCATTCAACAAGCCGGCGAAACACGTTTCAGACCCGTAATATTAACAGCCATTACAACGGTGCTCGGACTTATCCCTCTTGCTATAGGTCTTAACATAAACTTTGTATCCCTGATGACTGATCTTAATCCACAGATTTATTTCGGAGGTGATAATGCCGCATTCTGGTCACCTATGGCCTGGACAGTAGTTTTCGGACTTACTGTAGCTACTTTCCTTACTCTTGTTATTGTGCCGGCAATGTACCAGATCATATTATCAACACGCAGAAAAGTAATAATCTGGTTAAAGGGCGAAGAGAAAGTTTTTGAAAAATAAAACAGCATAGCTCCCACTAATATTTCCAAAGGCCATCTTCACGCGAAGATGGCCTTTTATGTTAAGAAAGCTTAAGGATTTCAACAATTTTCCCCGGTTTTACTTTATTGTACTGTACTAATTAAATAGAAAAGTATTAACTCTTTAGTTAATCGAAATATTTTACTAAAATGAATTTACATAATAAAAAGAAAATACTATTTAGCATAACTTTCTCAATATTTACGTTTTTATTGATTGCCGGCGAGGTAGAAAGTATACTTAAGCCCGGAACAATAAAAGGTGTAGTATATGATTCCAACACCCGTGAGCCGCTTGAATTTGCCACAATTTCAATTAAAAAGGCAGAAGACGGAGCACTGGTAATAGGTGCTATTACAGATATAAATGGTTTCTTCCGTTTGAATGATGTAGAAAAAGGGAATTATTTTATAGAAATCGGTTATCTCGGCTACAATGAAAAAGTAATAGCAGATGTTATTCTTGATGATGAGCAGGAATCAATGAATATCGGTGAAATTGAAATGAGTCCTTCTGATGAACTGCTCGACGAAGTTGTTGTAGTGGCCGACAGACCGACTATGTCATATCAGATTGATAAGAAAGTCATTAATGTCAGCCAATTGCACACGTCAGCTTCAGGTACTGCGGTTGATATACTTGAAAATGTGCCGTCGGTAACCGTTGATATTGACGGTGCAGTCAGCCTCAGGGGAAGCAGTAGTTTTACTGTTCTTATAGATGGCAAACCAAGTATACTGGATGCCAATGACATACTTAACCAGATTCCTGCCAGTCAGATTGAAAATATAGAAATCATAACAAACCCTTCAGCACGCTTCGACCCGGACGGCGTTGCAGGAATCATCAATATTGTTATGAAACAAAACCGGTTGCAGGGTATCAATGGTATTACCAATCTCAACGGTGGCAGTTATAATCGCTTTGGTGGCGATTTCCTTATTAATTTCCGAAAAGAAAGGTTTAATTTTTATGCGGGCGGCGATTATAATCAACGTGGCAGACCCGGACAATCTATAACACGTACTGAAAGTTATGGGTCTGATACAACCTACCTGAACAGCATCGGAGATTTTGAAAGAATGGGAAATTCATGGGGTTTCAGGGGTGGTATTGACTTTAATATCAATCCGCAGAATACGCTCAGTATTGCGTATCGCATGGGTGACCGTATTAGTGAAGGTATTACCGATCAAAATTATGAGGAATGGTCTTCATTGAATCCTGATCCGTTTATTTACACAAGTTTTGAAGAAAGTGGAAGAGGTGGTTTTTCTCACACTTTCACACTTGATTACAAAAGAGATTTTAACCAGGACGGTCATAATATTCTGGCATCCGTTGTTTTATCAAGAAGAAACTCGGAACAAAATTCATTGAATCTGTTGTATACTCAGCAACTTGACACAGTTAGCGGACAAAGAAGTTTTGAGGGTGGACCAGGAAACAGATATACCTTCAGACTTGATTATACTCTTCCGTTTAATGAGGATCAACGTTTTGAAGCCGGTTACCAATCCAGAATCAGCTCATCCGATGAAGCATATGATATGTTTCGTTTTAATCCTCAGACATCAGATTTTGAAATGGATGAATTATTCTCAAAATACGTTACTTACAATACATTGATCCACTCATTGTATTCCACCTACTCAGGTGAAATAAATAACTTTGGCTATCAGTTCGGTCTCAGATCAGAATATACCGACCGGTTAATTGAACTGGATGGAGAAGTTGATGATTATACTTTGAACCGCTGGGATATTTATCCTACCTTTCATATGTCATATCAATTACCATCTGATCAGCAGGTTATGGCAAGTTATACCCGTCGTCTTCAACGTATAAGGGGTTGGTATCTTGAACCTTTCTATACCTGGAACGATGCTTATAACATCAGGATAGGAAATCCCAACCTGGAACCCGAATATATTGATTCATACGAACTCAGCTACCAGAAAAGATTTGAAAAGAACGTTCTTTCTGTTGATGTTTACTACCGGATCACAAATAACAAAATTGAGTGGGTGCGCAGTATTTATGATGAACAACCCGGAATTCTGCTAACAACATTCGAAAATGTAGGTAATGACTACTCACTTGGTACCGAAATAATGATGGGCTTTGACCCAACAAGCTGGTGGCATTTTGATCTTATGGGGAATTTATATGATTATCGTCAGCGCGGTGAACTATATGGCCAGGATTATTCTTCATCAAGTTTTAACTGGAATGCCAGAATAAACAATGATTTTCGTATAACACCAAGTACCCGCATACAGCTCAGGGGTATGTACAATAGTCCTACAGTCAGAGCCCAGGGAGAAAGATCAGGCTACTTTGTTACCAACTTCGCCATACGGCAGAATTTCTTTGATAACGATCTCTCTTTCACATTACAGGTACGTGATGTTTTTGGAACCATGGCCCGGGAAAGCATAAATTTCGGAAATGATTTCTATTCTTTCAGAAGCTGGGATCCCAATACCCCATCAGTATCATTAAGGGTATCCTTCAGGTTGAATAACTACAGAGCTGACAGACGTGTAGCCCGCGATCGTGATAATGGCAGAATGGATGATATGGAAGATTTTTAATGATATGATCAGAAGAAATAATCAATCTGATGATATTATCGCCTTGAACTGGCAGCAGCTGCGGCAGCCGATACTGTAATAGCGGCTATAATGGCTGTCTGAACCTGTCTGATAGATCGCTCAACATCATTGGCCACAGGGCTGTCCTTGATGATTTTCTTAAGTTTTGCTTTAAACAGCTTAATGTCCTTCCTATCCGAAACAAAAATTCTGTGCATCTTACATGCTTCTGTCATAGCAAGTAATACGATCATTTCGGCGGTTAATTCCTTTTCCTGCAAAACAGCTGTACGTAAATCCTTTACCAGCTCTCCCCTGATTTCAGGTTTCTCAAGATAAATTCTGGAATAAGATATGAAGCCCATGATCGTTTTTACTTCTATTCTTACAAGACCCTTCGACTGCATATCTTCAAGAAAGGTGCGTTTGTATTTGGGAGCTTTTGATGACAACTTAATGATCCATGTCCGCAACCTCCTTATTCTTCTTGATCGGCTCAGGGTTTGAAACATATCGGTTAAAACCGGATCGTCAGATTTGAAATCATTATTCAATACAATCTTTTCATTTTCCTGGCTTATGGCATTCTGTTTCGAAAGTTCAAGAAACAGCATACCAATTAAAGCATGGTGCAAATGAAGATCAGAAATGGAGAATCTTGGTTTTACCGGATCCTTTGCCAGTAAAAGAAATTTTTCTATAGTTGTAAGATTCATGGTGCTTTATTTTAATAGTTCTAATTTATCAGACTTGAAAATCAATGTACTCTTGCCCGGATTCAAAGGTATGAATTATCCCTTTACCCAAAGCCTGTCGGGTGAGCTATATCGGAACTTGTTAATGAACCCTCTGTTTAACTTCAATAAAAGTATAAAATCAATATATCTTTTCAAAATATTGACAAAAAACTTAATATATCCGATTAAGGCAAATTTTGATCAATAAAATATAGGGAAACAATCTTTACCTTTGCACGCATAAATTCAGATAAGCATCATTGAAAAGTTACAGTATGATAGTTATAGGAATAACGGGCACCCTGGGAGCCGGCAAAGGAACCGTTGTTGATTTTCTTGTGAAAGAAAAAGGATTTGTACATTTTTCGGTACGCGACTACCTTTCAGACGTAATAAAAAGCCATGGGATGCAGGTAAACCGTGACACTATGGTTGTTACTGCAAATGAACTCCGCAGAAAAAACGGCCCCGCCTTTATCATTAAAGAATTGTATCGTAAAGCATCCTCAACCGGGAAAAACTGTGTTATTGAAAGCATACGTACTCCCGGGGAAATAGAAAAACTAAGACAGTATGATAATTTCTATCTGCTTGCTATAAATGCTGATATTGAAATACGATTTAAAAGAATACAAATACGAGGCTCGGAAACGGATAATGTAGATTTTACGACATTCCGGGAAAATGAAGAAAGAGAGATGCACTCTGATGATCCCAACAAACAAAATCTTTCAGAATGTATCAAACAGGCCGATTACATTTTGAATAACAATGGCAGCATTAAAGAGCTTAAACAAAAAACAGAAGATATCTTACATAATATTCTTTGAATATAATATACCTGTTACAGTTACTGATAAACTTTGAATACACAATTAATATGGAAAATAATAAAGGTACATCGTATAAGCGCCCTTCGTGGGATGAGTATTTCATGGAAATTGCCCATACAGTAAGCAAACGTGCCACCTGCGATCGTGGACGGAGCGGCTGTGTAATTGCCCGCGGACGACAAATCCTTGTAACCGGTTATGTAGGCTCTCCAATAGGTTTACCCCATTGTGATGATGTGGGCCACCAGATGAAAAAAGTACTGCACGAAGATGGCCGCACAACGATGCATTGTGTAAGAACAGTTCATGCAGAGCAGAACGCAATCAGCCAGGCTGCCCGTTTAGGCATTAGTATTGACGGTGCAACGCTTTACTGCAGAATGACTCCCTGCAGGGTATGTGCCATGCTCATCATCAATTGCGGTATCAAACGTGTCGTCTGCGAAAAAAAGTACCACGCCGGCGGAGAATCAGAGATCATGTTTAATGATGCCGGGGTTGAACTGGTATATTTCAATGAGGATTATGTGAAATATGAGAATCAGTGAGGGATTTTTGATTTTCGGGAACCGTGGAGACGCAGAGTCGTTCAGAGTATTCTCCGGGTAAGACTTCAGTTCGTGCCCGGAGTAGTTTTTTTACATCCCCCCAACCCCGCTGACTTCGTCGAACCCTTCAGGTTTCAAATGGGGATTTGGCCGGCAATTACTTCGGTTCCCGAATCGCCTGCGGCTCTCGGGACTAAGGGCTGTCGCCCTCAGCTCCGGTCTTCCGTCACTTATATGCCTTCTAAACCCTTATATGTCTAATATGGTTGAAAAAAGAATAATTTCTCTTGCAAAGCAGTAAGGGATGCCATCCCAACTTTTTACTCTTCAAAAATCCACACCCCTTTTTCGCCGGTTGATTTTGCAAAGCCCCTGAACATAGCAGTGGTATTAAATTCCATTACCACATTGGCATCTTTGTCAATGGCGATAATGCCGCCGTTGGCACCCTGATCAATCAGCTTTTCCATGATATTGTGAAATGCTGCATCCTTAAGAGTTTGTCCGTTATACAACATTCTGGCAGCAATATCATATGCCACAAGATTTCGTATAAAATACTCACCATGCCCTGTGGCAGAAACCCCGCAAGCATCGTTACTGGCATAAGTACCTGCACCAATTATGGGGCTGTCGCCAATTCTTCCATACCGTTTGCCAACCATACCACCTGTTGACGTGGCAGCGGCAATATTACCATGTGTATCGAGTGCAACTGCTCCCACGGTCCCCATTTTAATATTATCATCTTTCAAACCGGAATCGGAGCGACTTTTGTTTACATTATTTCTGATAAACTCGCGGTATTGGTTCCATCTGCGCTGGTCAAAGAAGTAACCCGGATCAACAATCTCAAGACCGTGTTCATAGGCAAATGTTTCGGCACCTTTTCCGGTAAGCAGCACATGTGGTGAATTTTCCATAACCATACGGGCTGCAGTTATGGGGTTTTTTACTGTTGTAATCCCGGCTACAGCTCCTGCATTATGAGTTAATCCACACATGATAGATGCATCCAGTTCGTTCTTTCCATCTATATTAAATACAGCGCCTTTACCGGCATTAAAAAGATGTGAATCTTCGAGAATACGTGTTGCTGCTTCCACAGCATCCAAACTGGTGCCCCCCGTTTTCAGAATTTCTTCCGCTGCATTGAGAGCCTCGGCAAGCTTCATATTGTATTCTTCAATCTGCTCAGGACTGAGAGATTCTTTTGCAATATTACCGGCACCACCGTGTATAACAACAGCATAGGGTTTTTCAGCAAACAACCCATTACCTGTGACCAGTAAAAATAAAATACAAATTGCAATGAAAGATGAAAGTCGGCTTACTTTATTGTACATCATATTCTTCATTTAATTTGTTTAATACTTTTTGTGTAATATCATGTTTCTCCTTAGCGTACAAAATTCCACCACCCGGCGAAAACCCCAGTATATAATCATAATCCATTTCTTCATTAAAACGTGACAAAAGTTCGGTAATTCTCTGATACAAGTCAATATTAATTTCCAGCTCCTTTGTCATAAGTCTGCTGCTGTAATCTTCATTAAGCTGCATTAGTTCCTGCTGTCTTTGCATAAGCTGCTGCTCCCTGGCCTGGGCATCTTCCAGCGATATATTCCCGGTTTGTATCTGCTGCTGAAAGGTTTCTACCTCTGTCTGGAAAGATCTTTGCCGACGCTGCAAATCATTTTCAAGTCTTCTTTGTTCCTGTTCAAATTCTTCACGTTTATCAAGGGCAAGCTTATAATTGGCCATCAGGGTATCGGAATTTACAAAAGCAATATTAAATGCTCCCTGTTCCATCAAGCTGGCCATTTCATCCATTTCCTGCTCTATTTCATTACCTGCTGTTGTTTCAGAATCCTTCAACGGAAAAATATTCAGTACGTACAAAACAATCAAACCAACAAACAAAACAACGTTTATTATGGTACCATTTGAAATTTTTGAACGTTCAGGAATTTCGGGCCTTACAGGGTTTCCTGACTCGGGGGTTTTCATTTCAGTTGTCATATCTTGAAAAGATTAATTTATAAAAGGTTTGAGAAAACTTTACAAAATATCTCAAACCTTTTTAGTTGGTTAATTGGCATTATTTATCTGTTAAGTAATTTCAGGAATCAGTTTCCCATTTCCGACATGAATTTAATACGCATCAGGCGTATTTCGTCTTCGGAATAATCGTCTTCACCAAGTTCAACCAATGCATCTGAGTAAGAGTCGGTCTCGGCTGTTTTGAAGTAATCAAATATTTCTTCCTGTTTATCTTCATCAATAACTTCATTGATGTAGTAATTGATATCAATCTTGGTACCTGAGGCAACAATACTTTCTATTTCGGTAAGCAAATCTTCAAATTCAAGACCTTTGGCATATGCTATATCATCAAGAGGCTTTTTCCGGTCAATATTCTGTATGATATATACTTTAATACCAGATTTATTCACCACCGACTTAACTACCATATCCATGGGTCGTTCAATCTCATTTTCATCTACATAATTCTTAATGAGTTCAACGAAAGGCTTACCAAATCGTTCTGCTTTACCTGAGCCGACACCTGATATCTGCTTGAGTTCTTCTAACTTAACCGGGTATTGTATAGCCATATCTTCAAGGCTGGGATCCTGGAAAATGACAAAAGGTGGCAGGTCATTCTTTTTTGCAATTTCTTTTCTCAAATCTTTAAGCAGTGCAAACAACATCTTATCGGTGGCACTTGTTTTGGCTGCGCCGCCTTTAAAGTCATCATCACTGCCATCTGTCATATCTCTGTCTTTTGAGACTTTGACAGATTTCGGATTGTCAAGATATTCCTTACCCTTTTTGGTAACTTTTAATGTGCCATAATTTTCAATATCCTTTTCCACCAGTCTTTCAATAATACTTTGCCTTACAATACTTTGCCAGAACTTCTCATCATTATCGGCTCCTTTACCAAATACTTCAAGCTGATGATGTTTGCAGGATTTTACAGCTCCGGTGCTTTTTCCCATAATTACGTTTATTACATGTTTGGTTTTAAAGATTTCTTTAACTGCCAGTATGGTTTCTAATAATTGGCAAATATATTCTTTTCCTTCAAATTTTTCTCGTGGATTCAAACAATTATCACATGACCCGCAATTTTCCTCTTCATAAACTTCTCCAAAATAGTTTAAAAGCAGCTTTCTGCGGCAGATTGATGATTCGGCATACGAAACCGTTTCCAGTAACAGCTGGGTTCCGATTTCCTGCTCTGCAACCGGTTTTCCTTTGAGAAACTTTTCCAGTTTCTGAATATCATCATAAGAATAGTAGGCAATACAATTTCCTTCGCCGTCATCGCGACCGGCCCTTCCTGTTTCCTGGTAATATGACTCAAGGCTTTTGGGTATATCATAGTGAATAACAAAACGCACATCGGGTTTATCAATACCCATACCAAAAGCAATGGTTGCTACAATTACATCAATATCTTCCTTAAGAAATTTATCCTGGGTTGTCACCCTCACCTGCGAGTCGAGGCCTGCATGATAAGGCAGGGCATTAATGCCATTAACCTGCAGTGTTTGCGCCATCTCCTCCACCTTTTTCCTGCTAAGGCAATATATGATACCCGATTTACCCTGGTGTTTATTGATATACCTGATAATATCCTTATTAACACTTTCGGTTTTGGTCCTAACATCATAATATAAGTTAGGCCGGTTGAATGATGATTTAAAAACCTTTGCGTCAAGCATATTCAGGTTTTTCATAATATCATGCTGCACCTTGGGCGTGGCGGTAGCCGTAAGGGCCATTACAGGAATTTTCTTTTCAAATGCTTCAATAATTGACCTGAGTCGCCTGTACTCAGGCCTGAAATCATGACCCCATTCCGAAATACAGTGGGCTTCATCAACTGCAACAAAAGATATGTCAAGGGTTTTCAGAAACTCAACATTTTCTTCTTTTGTTAACGATTCAGGGGCTACGTAGAGAAGTTTCGTCAGTCTACTGCTTAAGTCACGCTTAACCTGTAAAGTTTCAGCTTTAGAAAGAGAAGAGTTTAAAACATGTGCAATACTATCGTAGGTGGCAAAATTTCTGATTGCATCAACCTGATTCTTCATAAGAGCAATAAGTGGTGAAACAATAATTGCTGTTCCATGACCTATAAGTGCTGGCAACTGGTAACACATTGATTTACCACCACCTGTTGGCATAATCACAAAGCTATCTTTCCCCTCCAATAAATTATTAATAATGGCTTCCTGATCTCCCTTAAATTTATCGTAGCCAAAAATCTGCTTTAAGAGTTCTTTAAGAGAAACATCGTTTTTGGTCTCCATTCTTATGTGTAACGAATTAAAATTTGTAACTGATCCCGCAGGGGATTTTTCTTTAACTTGTGGCTAATACGGCTGAATTAATACTAATTGATAATAAAGTTTAACTTTTTCAAAATCAATTCAAATTGCGGATTTAAAAAACCTGGTATAGATATTGCTTGTAATCAGTATTGTTTTCATTTTGTTTATGTGATTACAGGCTAAAATCAGAAGAATAAAACGCCATATTACAGACTAGTAAGAGAGGCGGGCTCAACATGAAAAACGATATACTGATTCCGAAAAATCTAGTAATTGCTACTATGCTATTAA
>CAYXIT010000071.1:10166-17491 GCA_964465275.1 uncultured Bacteroidales bacterium
ATTTTTTTTATGATCAATGATTTCAATGAATACCGTAAAAAAATGAATGAAAAAATACTGGGTGCCGATAACCTGGTTTTAAAAAGGCTGTTTAACCTTGATACCAATACCTATACCGATGGCGCATTGAGTTCGAAGGTAAAGGAAATGATAGGACTTTCAGCATCTATGGTGCTCAGATGTGATGACTGCATTAAATATCATTTACAGAAATGTTTTGAACTTGGCGTAACCAAAGAAGAAGTATTTGAAGTATTTGCCATTTCAAATATTGTGGGCGGAACCATTGTTATTCCGCATTTGCGAAGAGCAGTTGAATTTTGGGAAGAGCTGGAAAAATGAAATAAATAATTAAGTTTTATCGTTATTACCTACCTTTGACGGGGTTTTTCGTTATTTGTGCAAAAAAATCACCTTTTATGAAGCTTTACACAAAGAATCTGGTAAAAAAATATAAAAAAAGGACGGTTGTAAATCACGTTTCAGTGGAAGTCAGCCAGGGAGAGATCGTTGGCTTGCTTGGCCCCAATGGGGCAGGTAAAACTACAACCTTTTATATGATAGTAGGCCTGATCAAAGCCAACGAAGGAAGAATTTTTCTGGAAAATACAGAAATAACGAAAGAACCCATGTACCGGAGAGCTCAACGTGGAATCGGATATCTGGCGCAGGAAGCAAGTGTTTTCAGAACCTTGAGTGTAGAAGACAATATAAAGGCAGTGCTTGAATTTACCGATAAAACCAAAGAAGAGCAGGATGAAAAACTGGAAACTCTGCTTGATGAATTCGGCCTTCAGCAAATAAGAAAAAGCAAAGGGATAACCTTATCAGGCGGAGAACGCCGCAGGACAGAAATTGCACGATCTCTTGCTGTTGATCCCAAATTCATACTGCTCGATGAACCTTTTGCAGGAGTTGACCCCATTGCAGTAGAAGATATTCAAACTATTGTAAGCCAATTGAAAGACAAGAACATCGGAGTACTCATAACCGATCATAATGTTCATGAAACATTGAATATTACCGACAGAGCTTATCTTTTATTTGAAGGATCAATCCTGAAGGCCGGTTCAGCTGACGAACTGGCCAATGATGAACAGGTAAGGAAAGTATATCTTGGCGAGAAGTTTGAACTTAGAAGATAATTCTTTCGATACTTTTGTTTACCTCCTTTATTCCCTGTAAATCAAAGCAACTGCCTGCACCGCAATACCCTTTTCTTCGCCCACAAAACCCAGTTTCTCTGTGGTAGTGGCCTTAATAGAAATATCTTCGGGCTGTAATTGCATAATTTCTGATAAAGTTTGCTGCATTTGCGGTATATAATCAGCAATTTTTGGCTTCTGTAATGATATCACAGCATCTACATTACCTACCTTATATTTCTTCTGATTAATGATTTCCATAGTCTTCTCAAGCAATATCTTGCTGTCGGCTCCCTTCAGGCTCTGGTCAGTATCGGGGAAGTGATAGCCTATATCTCTCATACCTGCTGCACCCAATAGTGCATCCATGATTGCATGTATAAGTGTATCAGCATCGGAATGGCCCACTGAACCTTTTGCATGGGGTATCTTAACACCACCTATCATCAATGGATAACCTTCTTCCAAACGATGAACATCGTAACCAATACCTACTTTGATTTTCATCTTATTCATAAGAAATAAATTTTAAATATTTTCTCCAACCCTATCCATCCCTAAGATTTGTAAAACAAAAGTAAACAGCAAAATGAACCGTGCAAAGTTTTGCAAATAAAAAAACCGGTCTGAGAATATTTCATACAGACCGGATATTGGATATTCCTTATGAAAATCAGTTTTTAAACTTATATTTTACTGAGGACCCATTGCATCAAAATCGAAACTCAAAGAAACCCTGAAAACATTTTCCAGCGGACTTCTCTGCATAACTGGAATGATATAAGAGAAATCAATTCCAAAAACATTATATTTCAATCCCAATCCCAGTGTAAAATATTTTCTGTTTCCTTTGTTCTCATGTTCATGAAAATAACCCCCTCTGAGTGCAAATTGCCTGTCATACCAGTACTCAATGCCCAAGCCATAAGTTAATTCCTGCATTTCTTCTCTGAAGCCTCCCGGTGCATCACTAAAAGATCCGAATATACCTTCAACAACGCCCCTGTTAGGATCTTTACCACTTTGAATAATATATTGGTTATCATCATCAATCAAAACTTGTCCGTTTTCATCTCTCAAATAAATTGGCGGAGTAGGTACAAGTAATTTGTTGAAATCAATGCTGAATGCCAATGAATTATATTCATCAAGATCAAGTTTTAGAGTAGGCCCAAGGCGAAGGTTAATGGGAATAAAATTGGCATTCCAGTCGTCGGAATAGGATATTTTGTTCCCGATATTGGAGATATTGATACCGGCAGAAAAAGTTGCAGGGGTATTTACCCAGTTCAACTCTCTTTGATAATATGCAGAAACATCAGCTGCCAGAGACCTGCCGGGTCTTGTTTCCATAGAAGACACATTCTGTCCCTGGGTTAAATTTGAGTGAATATACCTTACTGCAATAGCGCCTGATATATGTTCGCCCAGTTTACGCGCATATGCCACATCGATAGCAAATTCACTGGGGCGATAAATACCCTGAGGATTGCCTGCTTCATCTGTAAACTGAATATCTCCCAATGAGAAGAAAACCAATGATGCAGCTACGGTTTGTAACTCATCAATTCTTTTAAAGCCACTCAAATAGGAAAGGTTAATATCATTAACAAGGTTTCTGAGCCAGGGGGTATAATTGGCTGTTAAGCCCATATCCTCTTTAACAAAGGCATATTTCGCTGGATTCCAGTGCATTGAGTTGGCATCAGGGCTGGTTGATACTCCAACATCACCCATGGCTCCTGCGCGAGCGTCAGGGGCAATCATAAGGAAGGGAACTGCTGTTGTAATTGTATTTACCTCCTGGCCCAATACTTCACCTATATCCTGCGATTTTGCAGGTAAAAAGAATATCAGCAATATTGCTGAAAAGAAAACGGCTGACTTTAAAAAAAATAATCTCATTTCTTATAATTTGATATTGACAGTGTTACGTGACTCTTTCGTGTTGTATAAATGGTAAGATTTCCTTTAAAAATGAACCTGCAAACCTACATCTTTTTTTTGAGTTTTACAGAAAAAATATTGTGAGAAACATGCTTGTTTGCTGTTTTGCAGGCATTTTTTTTCATGTCTTCTTATCCTGTAAATCTATATTTATCATTGATTTACCTTTTTCAATGTAATAACCATTAACGCAATTTCGTGATCCTTATTGTATTTTATTTTTTGCCTTAAAAAGTAAAACCTGAATCATCAAATACAACAATAATTCCTCTATATATTTATCTGAGAATCATTAGCTTTTCGGTTTTCAGAACACCCTCTTCATTATTATTATTGACAATTACCCGGAATAAATATATGCCGGATCCCAGTAAAGTTCCTCCATCATCAGTACCATCCCACTCAATTGGGGGTACATTAAAACCCGACGCATATACCTGTTGCTCCATTTTTTTAACCAGTTGCCCGGTAATACTATAAACCTCAAGTTTAACAGTAAGTTCAGTTGCAGGTTTATTATGCGAAAAGGTAAAATAAGTAACATCACTGAAAGGATTTGGAAAATTTTTCAATTCCGTGATGCTGAGCCCGGGTGCCGAAGTAACTATAAATTCTATGGATGATGTTGAAACATTGTTGTGTACATCCCATGCCCTTAGTGTAAGAGTATAATCGCCCTCCTCAAGATTAAAAAAGGGATAAATTACTCTACCTGAACGAAAATCATCTATTTCAGATTGATAAAAATTATTAAGAACTATAGGATTAAAGCTGTCATTATTAAGAATAGCAACAATATCATGTCCAATCTGCCCGGTTGTATTTATACCACTCTCATCATTAAGATGGGCAATTAAAATAGGATCGGGTCCGGTTTTGTCTCCGGACTGGAAATTGGTATCATTCAGGTAAAGACTGATGGAAGGTCCTTCGCCATCAGCTATATAATCTTCAGCGGTACCTGAGATTATAAACTCATCAAAATAGCCATTCCCGTCAATGTTTTTTCCATCATCAAAGTAATAACTAATTTTTCCAAACCCTGAGTTATATGTGATATCTCTGGGAACAATAAACGTAAAAGTAAACTCACCATTTACAATCGATGCTTTGCCTCTGTAAAGAATCCTGTTTTGCACGGTGAAATCAGCGATTCTGCTGCCGGAGTCATTTGCCAGTGTGGTAAATGTAGCTTTCTTATCATAAATGGTTGGATAAATTATTCCATTGTAATCCGACGCCTTTGAACCGTCAGATGCCTGAATCTCCCCTTTTACTGTAACTTTTTGCAGGGCCTTCATTGTATCCGGATATTCTGTTGTTAGTGCTTTATATTCAGGGTATGCCATTTGCATGGAAGGATCGCCCAGCAATACAAAGTTCTTCAGATTTGGCGATGAACTACTTTCCACCTTTGCAATCCTGATCAAATCACCTAATCTGGGCATCTCGCCATTATCCATAAGTTTGAAAGCATTTCGCATAAATGCATCATTGAGATTAAAATTACTTTGTGCCCAGGCTAACCTGGTTGTTGTAAATAATGCTGAAGCACCTCCATCAGGCTTAAGAAAAACTCTTACTCCTGCTGAAAGCTCATTGGCATCTGGCTGATCAAAACTGCTAAATTCACATGTAGCAGTCATATAAACTGGTAGATTATAAAAATTACCCCATGATAAAATATCATCAAAAGTAAGGATGCGCTCATGTGCAAGACCACGAACACCACCATGACCAATATAATTTATTAACAAAGCACCCTGATTTACCCTGCTGTTGATAGCTTTATTTACACCGGGATACCTTGACCCACCGGCCATTGTTATCTGTTCGTATGCATCAAGATAAACTTTTTCAATATTATATACCGGATGATTATTATTCATAAAACCTGCAATTTGTTCAGATTGATTAAAATGTATATTTCCATCTTCATCATCTGCAATAATTGCAATAACATTTCGCCAATCAGCATAATTAGGCACCATTCCTGCAAACCGCGGATCATCCGTTCCCGGTTCAAGTCCTTCTATTCTTTGGTCATACCTTAAAATCTTATTTACCACAAACCGGGCTTCATCAATCGTTCGGACAGGAAACCGACCGATTCCCAGATCAATAGCTCCCTGAGCATCAAAACCCTCATTGTCATCAAGCAGACCAAAAAAGTCATCGGTAATGTAAGAATTTGCTGAATTTAATGAACTTATTGTTTGAAAAGTGGGAATAAAATTGCCACCAAACCCCAGAATATTTTTATTGTCATAAGTGCCATTCCCGAATAATAAAAGATAACGGGGATAATTTCCTGTTTCTGCTGCCCTGTCATAATACATTTTCATATAGTTGCGAATGGCAGAAATATCAGGCACACCTGAAGAGAATTCATTATATATATCCTGGGGTGAAACAATTTTAACAGTTAAATCATCATAATTCCTTCGGAATTCAGCCAATCGTTCAGCTTCCTGTCTCAATAAATCAGGAACAACAATAATGAGATCATGAACCACCGACCCATGTAAATTCTGATTATTTACCTGCCCTTTCAGAGAAGGCTTAAGATAACTGCCCGGACCAAAAACTACAAACTCATGAAAATCATTCTTTCCATCTACTTTGAAACTTGCTGTATTTCCTGATAAATCAAATTGCTGACTAACCACGTTTAAAGGATCCGAAACATCCCAAACATTGCTTCCCTGGATAATGTTGCGAATTTCATAACGGGCAGTTTTGTCATCACCTCGCACAGATGGGTTTCTGAAAAACATCTGATCGCCTGTCATGATCAGTTCACGTTTGGCATTTACTGCAATATAATTGAGCCAACCCCTGCCCCCGGTTGCCGTACGATTGTATGTAAGGTTTAAACTAAACTGATCTGATGACGGCAATACCTGCATATCACCAATTGTATGTCGTGCAAATGCCCCGGTTGAAGAACTCATGGTTACCGGCGATATTGAAAAGTTGTTTGTCTGTCCGCCGGCTTCTGCAGTAAAACTGCTTGAAGCTCCTGAACGTGCAGCAAGGTAAAACTTTATATGTGTATTTTGTTGATTAATTATATTTGGAAATTCGAATGTAAAATTTCTTGTAAGAGTAACATCAAATAATTCACCAAACCAGATTTTACCGCTGCCAATAAGGTTTTGTAAATCCCGCTGATGATAATCATAGTCGTAAAAACTTGTAACATTATGCGTGTGTTGTGAAGAAGAAACAGGTCTTGTTGTTACTCTTTTTCCCTGGTTCTGCCCATAGGTAATAAAATAGCAGGTCTCATCAGAGTAATAGTGCACTTCGTGGGTAAAGATATCATCATCGGGATGATAAGTCCACCGGTGAGGTGATTGTCCGTAAAAAAGTATGTAGTCATTCTGCGAAAAAGTGCCTGAGTTATTTCCACTAACCCAGATAGCATTCTCCTGCAGATCAGTATATTTAAACTGATCATTTGCTTCCGGAAGCATTCCGCCTCCATTACCAAAAATCTGTATGGTAGATTTATCAATCTGTGAAACATTTAATCCCAGGTTATCCAGATCCTGGTAAGTTAAGCTGTATATACCATCATCATCAGTACAGAACCTATACCAATTACCGTTAGCCAGAACCGATGCATCAGGATATTCATGCAAAGTTTCATATTTTATTTCCTGATCAAAAATATAATCACTTCTTAAAGTAAATGATACGAGTTTTTCATAGTTTCCATCCACTTTTCTTAGAGGCACGATATAAAAAACCGACCATGACTCACCCATTGTGGTCTCAAGTCTGGAATGATAGCTGAATTCAGATTCTGCAAATCCGATACTATCAAGCAGGAAAATTTCCTGTGCAGATAACGGACCTGTTTTAATATCACTGACACTAAACTCCCTGCTAAAATGGGGAACTTCATTTTTTGCTCTGTAAACAAACACCGGTACTTCAGGGATACTATCGGCATACACAGCATTTTCCATAACAAAAGATGAAATAAAACTGCCCTCCCCATCGGAATTAATATACGGGTTTTCCCATCTTAATTTTATTTCTTCACCTGAATTTTGAGTATAAACAGGTACAGCTCTAAAAATTACTATTAGAAATATTGTAAGAAAGAAAAAATATTTTTTTTCAAATTTCATATTCTTCATTTAGTGTATGAAAAAAATCAGATTATTTGCCTGTCAGCAGAAATTATAATCTGTAAACAAGCAAAGTTGGAAAATTTATTTC
>CAYXIT010000072.1:0-4782 GCA_964465275.1 uncultured Bacteroidales bacterium
ATTGGTATGCAGATGCCAATCTTACAGTTCATCTGGCTACGGGTGAAACTTTTCAGCCGGATGGAGATTTCAGCAAGGTTGTTTATGTCACCAATACGCTTGAATGTGAAAGTGCTGTCTTGAAAGTTCCGGTTCCGGTTTTTTCTCCACCAGCAATTACTCTTTTGCAAGGACAAGAAGGGATCCTTTTACAGGAAAACCAGATACGTTATGCCCAGTGGGTAGAAAAATACAGTTCTCAGCAAGACGAAGAAAATACTGTATCATCTGTTTTGGGTAATCCCGATGTGTACCCTCAATATGGAAATTTACCCGGAGCCTGGATGCCAGAGAATTCAGGTAATGCAAGGCAATATATCGTATTGGGCTTTCCGGATCCGCAACCAACAACTTCGTTGGTAGTATTTGAAACTTTTCATCCCGGAGGGATTGATACAATTTGGGGCTTTAACCCAGGCCTTCAAAGCTGGGAAATGCTATGGGCCGGAGATGCTTTCGCAGCCGAAGAAGAATCTAGAATATTTCAGGTGAATTTTCCGGCAACAGACTTTGAACTTGAACTGGTAAGGCTGGCTATCAATACATCTGCAGTTAATGATACACCTTCCATTGATGCTGTAGGACTTATGAATCCTGCAAATGCAGTTTGTCCGGATGATTTCGTTACATTAAGCATCCCCTATGGAAATAATATTTTATGGAGTACAGGTGAAACAGAACAATCTGTAAGCTTCATACCGGAACAAAGTGGAACCATAACCGTACAAAGTGAACTCTACGGCTGCAATTTTACCAGCTATATAGATCTTACTTTGCTCGACGATGTAAGTCCCGGACCGGTTAGCAATATGACTCCTGCAGATGGCACCCTGAATGTATCGCTTACGCCAACATTAAACTGGATCAACGGTAACAACACCAGTGATGTTGATTTATTCTTATGGCCCGCAAATGAAGTCCAACCAATTGAACCCATAAGAAGCAATTTTACCGGAATGCAGGTTACCCTTTCCCGTAATGAAACTGAGCTTAATACTGAATATCAATGGCAGGTGGTTTCTAACCATTTTTTATGTAATAGTACTGCAGGACCTGTGCAAAGTTTTACTACACGAGATCTGCCAAACCTACAGATAAGTGATCTGCAGGTGGAATCAAGTGGATATACCGGTGAACCTGTTCAAATCAGCTTTATCGTAACAAATACAGGAAATGCGACCACCGGAAGCACAGGATGGAAAGACGCTGTTTTCTTATCCTCAACTACTGAATTAAATCTGGATGATGATGTGCTTCTGGGTGTAAATAGTAACCCAAAGTTTTTGTTACCAGGTGAGTCTTATACACAAAATATGGAACTTACCATACCTCCCGAAAACCTTGGGAATTATCATATTATTGTGGCAACCAATCATTATTGTTGGAAAAAACTTCTGGGAGCATCACAAATCAATTATATTATAGAATGCTCAAACCCGCTGGAAGAAAGCACTCTGGATGATAATTTCTTTGTAAGTGAAACCACTTTAGCATTTACTTTACCCCCTCTACCTGATTTAACAGTTGAAAACTTTGCAGCACCTGATATTGCATTTGCCGGTGATACAATAAACATAACCTATACCGTGAATAATACCGGGAGCGCATTTGCACTCAGTCAGAATTACCGCCTGGCCTATAACCTTTGCAGATTAGGTGCATCAGATTTTATTATTATTTCTGGAAAATCAAGTGATCAAAGCAGTGAAAACATAATTATGGAACAGGAAATAAGTCCATTGGAAAACTGGGTTGCTTTGATGACAAATTTTTGTGCATTAATAGAACCATTATGGGTGGATCAAATTTTCATTTCACCAGATGATCCCGGAATTCTGCCTGATGATGCTGAAAAGCTTAAGAGTTTATTTATTCATTTTAAAAAAGAAAACTATCAGAGTACTGGTTATGAATTACCCAATGAATATGAATTTAACTCAATATCAGAAAGAATAGAAATATTTGAACGTTGGGATAGTGTACCTGGATATCTGAATATAAATGAAAGTTATCAACGTCAACTGCAGGTAGTTTTACCAAATTGTATTGAAGGAGATCAATTTCTGTATGTAAGTACCGATCATCAAAACTGGGTATGGGAGGAAATAACAAACAACAATGTTTTTTCTAAGTCTATTCAAATTCTTCCCACTCCCCCGCCTGATATTGTGATTGAAAGTATTTCTGCAGACGAAAATATTTTTTCAGGAACTAATATTGACTTCCAGTATACCATTGGAAATACGGGTGCAGGCAAACCTGCATCTGATCACTGGGTAGACATGATATATCTTTCAGCTGATCCGCAATTGGATACTACCACAGCTGTATTATTAAAAAGTTATGCTATTACCGGGGGCAGGGAACTGGAACCGGATGGGACTGTTGAGATCAATACCACTCTGAATATCCCCGATGGATTAGAAGGAAGCTACTATCTAATTGTGCATTCCAATGCTTTTGAAATGGTATGTGAATTTGATCTGGAAAATAATACAGGATCATTCCCCATTGAAATCCAGCTGACTCCTCCACCGGATCTTCTTGTATCAAATATAAATGTACCAGATGAGATACGGGCAGAAACCTTTATTCCTTTATCATATACAGTAAATAATCAGGGAAGTGGCATTGCAGCAGGATCATGGATAGATAAAATATACCTTTCAACTTCTGATGATTATATGCTCAACGATAACAATCTCATTGGTTCCCGAATAATTGAAGACACACTGGATTCAGGTGTATCATATACTACTGAATTTGATCAAAGTATCCCCAGGGTGCCTTCGGCAAACTGGTATTTATATATCTATACTGATGCCGATGATAATATTTATGAGCATGGTAATGATGAAAACAATATTTATCAGTATGGTCCTTTCGAAATGCTTCCACGCCTCACATCAGATCTTATAGTTGAAAATCTTATAATACCAGGTGATGCAGAAGCGGGAAAAGAAATCAATTATTCATTTTCAGTAAAAAATGCCGGAGAAGGAACTACGAATGCTTCCGAGTGGCCTGATGTCTTCTTCATCAGCGAGCAGCCCTTCCTGAGTGCTGACACAATGCGCCTTGCCAGACGTCTGAGGTCTGAACCGCTGGATGTTGATCAATCATATCAACGCGAAGGTAGTTTGATTATACCGAATGGTTTGGACGGAGATTATTACATTCACTTTGTAGCAGATTTTCATTATAGAATTGAGAATGATGTAAACAGAGAAAATAACATCATTTCTATTCCTATTGAAATAACTCAATTGCCAACACCTGACCTGATCCTGACTTCCATTGATTTGCCTCCATCATTTACGCAAGGTGAGGATTTATTTATTCAATATACTGCACAAAACCAGGGAAGTTCAACGGTTCTGACACAGTGGTTTGATCAAATGAAACTGACTCTCAGTCCAGGTTCCAATTCCGGTAATCTGGGATATAAAAATCAGGAAAGAATAATTGAACCGGGAGAATCATACACCGATTCGATACTTGTGTCAATTCCTTTTTACTACAGCGGAAGCTATTACTTTGTTTTTTCATCTGATGACCGGGATGATATATATGAACATAGCGGAGAAAACAACAATCTTACTTATCATCCGGTAACAATAATCCCTGCAGAACCAGCGGATCTGATTGTCGAGAGCATTGAATCACCTTCTTCAGCGATACCAGGAAGGTCTGCAAATTATTCTTATACAATAACAAATGCAGGTAGTGCTGCAGTTAAGGGAAAGTTTTTAAACAATGTATATCTTGAATCAGATTTTCTGCCAGATTTCAGTGACAATATGCTATGGGATAAGAATATTTTTAATAATTACCGAATCGAACCTGGTGCATCAAAAACATTTACTGTAAATAAAAGTTTCCCGGGTATTAAAGACGGATCTCTGCAAAGTTTTGTATTAGCAAATGCAACCCAGGTTATAACGGAAACTGATTATGAGAACAATATTACTTACACCGACGAACCCATAATCTCAAACATGCCTCTATTGCCCCTTAGTGAATCTGTCAGTGATACACTGGCAGGCTATTCGTCTGTTTACTACAGGCTTGTTCTGCCTGAAGATGCAGATCTGAGAATAAAGCTGAATTCTAATCTCACGTTTACTGAAAATGCTTTGTACCTTCGCACAGATAATGTTCCATCCGGACCATTATGGGATTATAAGCACAAGGGATCAAACAATGCATCACCTACTCTAATGATACCCGGAACAACCGGTGGAGATAATTACCTCAGGGTTAAAAGTAATTCAAATAATTTTCAGGAAGTAACTCTCCAGGCTGATATTTTACCCTATGGTATTGATTCTATTAATCCTTCCGTCATGGGTCAGGGAAGAGTTACATCAGTGATCTATGGTGCAGGATTCAGAGAAGGTGCTACCGTAGAATTAACAGATAATCAGAATAATCTGGTTAATCAGGGCAATGTTCTGCAGTTCAGAAACAGTATGGAACTTCAGGTCAGATGGCATCTTGAAGACGTGCCGGTTGGAATTTATAATCTGAAGATCACAAATCCCAACGGAGAATCCACAATACTTGCTCAATCAGTAACCGTGGAACCTGTCGAAGAAATGGATTTAAGGATACTTTCAACCTATAATGAGGTGATAGGCACAAGAAATCCTTCAACCATAGGATTGGTTTATGAAAACATGTCAAATGTGGATATCCCTTACGTCAAATCCGGGCTATTATACTATCATGAACATGAATTGG
>CAYXIT010000072.1:4792-14598 GCA_964465275.1 uncultured Bacteroidales bacterium
ACAGCCCCCAAGCGACGAGTTAGACTTTTTACAGAAAGTTATTCCTGTTATTGTTAAAGATCTTGCCCCGGGTGAAAGTGTTAGTTTTAGCCTTACATTCAGGAACTTCCCAATCAATGTTTTCAACCTTTTTATTTCAGCAGAGCTACTTACAGAAAATGATTTTCTAACCTTACTTGCTTATAGTGCCTTATCAATGCGACATTATATATTGAACAGTGACGGATTTGCCAATGAATTGGAATACAATGAAACGGAAATGTCTGAATTATTTGCCCATTTAAATAATGGAAATGATTTTGTTCAGTCTTATTTTTCAGACTTAATCAGCATCGGGTTACTGAATAATGATGCTGCTGAAGAATACATTTATGATTGTCCGGATTGTCTTGATTTTCCAGATAACTATACTACCACCGACCCTTGGTCTGATTACGAATTTTTGTTTGCAGATAATTATGATCCTTTATGGCTAGATGATAAATTTGATGGTTTCCCTGATCCGCCTCCAGGATGTGATAATTGGGGTCAGGCATTTGCAAATGCTTATTGCGAAACTCTTAGTGATGCTCCCTGTATTGCTACGCCAGTATGCATTATTGCTGCACCAGCCATAATTAAGGGGTTAGCGGCAATGGCAGCTTCAGGTGTTGGATCTGTAGCAGCAGCTAAAGCCGGAACCGGTGCCTTCCTTTTATGTAAAGGAGTTATTGCCGGCTGTTTGTTTTCTGTTTTGATCGATGGTCCTACATCAGCAGAAGAATCTGTATGTTCACAAGTTGTAGAACCATGTGATCCGAATGAAATCAGAGGGCCATGGGGTTATGGAGATGAACAGTTCATCGCACAAAGCGAAAGAATAAATTATACTATTTTATTTGAAAATGAGCCTGAATTTGCCAGCGCTCCTGCCCAGGGCGTCCGCATAGAATTACCCATTTCTGAGAATGCCAATCCTCTGAGTGTCAGATTAGGTTCTTTTGGCTTTGCTGATTATATTTTTGAAGTACCTTCAAACCAGGCTTCCTACAATCAAAGGATCGACCTGAGCCAGGAGGAGGGCTACTTTCTTGATGTTGTTGCCGGACTGGATATAAGCAATAACCGTGTATTCTGGCTTTTTGAAACCATTGATCCAACAACCGGGTTTACACCCAATGATCCTTTCGTTGGATTTCTGGCAGTAAATGACAGTACAGGGATTGGGGAAGGCTTCGCAGAAATCAGTATAATAGCTCACGAAGCTACCGTTACAGGTGATACGTTAGCTCATTTTGCTGATATTTATTTTGATCTGAATCCACCCATTACAACCAATACTCATTTTAATACCATTGATGCATTTCCACCAACCACAGTCATTGAGCCTCTGCCTGAAGTATCTGATAATACCATGATTAAACTACAGATACAATCAACGGATGATCCTGGTGGGTCAGGTGTTGGCTATACAGAATTATATCTGGCTCAAAATGATAATGATTTCATGCTGATAGCAAGAGATAAGTTCAGTGAGTACCTGATCGAAGCAGAAACCTGTGATTCACTGACATTTTTCGCACGGGGATTTGATAATACCGGCAACACAGAGCCTCTTGATTTCAATAATAATGTCTGGACGGTTATTGGAAGAACCGATGTAAGTGCAGGCGAGGATCAAACAATTTGCCAGGGTGATGAGATCGTACTAACAGCATCAGAAGGCAACAGTTATCTTTGGAATAACGGATCAACCAGCCAAAGCATTACTGTTAGTCCCGATTCAACAACTGTATATTCCGTTATAGTCAGGGATGAAAACGGTTGTCCGGGTAAGGCATCTGTTACAGTAGTTGTAGAAGATTGCACGCAAGTGGATGATGTTATGACCACCGATTCTACTATTCGGGTATTTCCTAATCCGGTGAGCGAAACCGAAGTTTTTGTTGAACTAAACAACCTGAATACCGGAAACTATATCATTCATATTTTTGAACAGAGCGGTAGGTCTGTGCTTGAAAAAGATATTTCAATAACAGAAAATAAGGAAACAACTAAATTATCGCTCAACGGAATTCAACCGGGTAATTATTTACTGGAAGTATCCGGCTCTAATTTCAGAGAAACAGTAAAACTGGTTATCATTCGCTAATTAATATTTAATCAATTGTTCTATAATAACCCCGGAAATTAATTTTTTCCGGGGTTGTTTTTTTACAGTATATAGAAACAACAATTTATAGCCAAAACAATCCAAATCAATTACTTTTGACTGCATGATTAATTGATAACTCATAATAATAAAGTATTTGATATAATGGTATCACATTACGAAATAAAAATCGAGGAATTACTAAAAACAATATCGGATTTAAAAAGAAAAGATCATTTATTTAGTTTAATACGCTTAATCAGCTTTATCCTGTTTATCATTGCGCTGATATTTGGCATTTCAGGAAATAATCTTTTAATTATTATTATTATCGCTGTTCTTCTTTTGATAATTTTCATGAGATCTGTTTTAGTACATCTTAATAACTCTGAGAAACTTGCCAGGGAAAATTTCAGGATGCAGATTTTTCAAAATGAGATTCGGTGTCTGCTGCATCAGGGCAATGAATATTTTGATGGAAATCATTTCAAAAACCCCGATCATGATTATTCTTTTGACATGGATCTTTTT
This sequence comes from uncultured Bacteroidales bacterium, assembly GCA_964465275.1. GTDB lineage: Bacteria > Bacteroidota > Bacteroidia > Bacteroidales > UBA7960 > SKVR01. Next base: position 7,455 of record CAYXIT010000072.1, read on the forward strand.
GGTAAAAACAGTATATTTCAATATATCAACAGAAGTGCTACCGGGGTGGGAAATAAAGCGCTGGCTGAATGGCTTTCAAAGGAATATCCGCCGGATGAGATTTTGAAAAGACAGGAGGCGGTTAAGGAACTGGCAAAGAACAAAGAATGGTGCGAGGATCTGCGCACAGAACTTTTCAAAAACCGGATTGAAGATTTTAAAAAAGAACATCTTCCTGAAATAAAAGAAACAATATCTTCGCCAAAAAACTTGAAGGCATGGATTACCCTTTCTTATGGTTTGATGCTGCTTACAATTTTCACAATTGCTGTTTTTTCAGTAAATGGAATCGTACTGCTGATACCCATATTCCTTAATAGCCTGCTGAACTTTCGCTTCGGTAAATTCACAAAAACCATCTGGGCCCAGTTGGAAGGTCGTGAAAACACTTTAAGGGATTATAACAAGGTTCTCACAGCATACGAAGAAAAAGAATTTCAATCTGATTATCTGAAAAACTTGCGAAAGGAGCTGAGTAAGGATAACATGAGTGCGACACAGGCCATAGCCCGCTTACAAAACATAAGCCAGAAACTCGACTATTCATTGGGAATGCTGACCGGAGCGATCCTCAATATCTTTTTACTATGGGAAATTGTTCTTTGTCGGAAGGTGTCAATTTGGTTTCGGAATTTTGCTGAGAAAACATCAGAATGGTTCCAGGTCGTTGGCAAGCTGGAAGCACTCATCAGCCTGGCAAATTTACAGAATAATCATCCTGGATGGAGTTATCCTGAGTTTCAAAAAGATGGTTTTCATCTGGATGGAAAAAATCTGGGCCATCCGCTTATACCTGAGAGTGAGCGCGTATGCAATGATTTCAGCATGAAAAAAGGATCATGGATCAACATCATTACCGGGTCAAATATGGCAGGTAAAAGTACTTTTCTTCGTATCATAGGCGTAAACGTAATACTGGCAAAGTCAGGCGCAGTGGTTTGTGCTGAGAAATTCACTTTGAGCCATTTTCGCATAATGACCTATCTGACAATTACCGATTCAATTACAGAAAATACATCCACCTTTTACCGTGAGATCCTTCGCCTGAAAAACATTCTTGATACTGTCAGAAAAGATAATAATATTCTTTTATTGCTTGATGAAATGCTTCGGGGTACTAATTCAGCAGATAAATCGAGGGGCAGCATAGCCATAGTACGTGAACTTATCCAGCATAAAGTTCCTGCCATCGTGGCCACACATAACCTTGAACTTGCCGGAATGCAAAAAGACTTCCCCAACCATATTACCAATTATTTTTTTGATATAATCATAGAAAATGACAGCACAATGAGGTTTGACTACAAATTAATACCCGGTATCTGCAAAACCTTTAATGCCAGTCTGCTGCTGAAAAAAATAGGAATTGATGTGGATGAAAAAAAATAGATGCTGTCTGAAAAGTCAATTATTTATTTGGACACTGAGCCTGTCGAAGTGGGTATCTGACTGCTAATCAGATGTCGTTTCGACAGGCTCAACGACCAACTGGCGGAGTATTGAGACGCTTTCTACTTAATTAAAATCTGTGCGCATTTTACTTCTCAAAATATTTCAGATATTCATCAAGCCCGTAGGATTTGCTCATTCCGCTGAACTCTTCCATCAATGCATCATTGAAAGGAACTCCCTTGTCTTTTCTAAACATCCAGGTATCGTGTTCCTTTTCACCGGCAGTGTAAATTCGATTCTGCCCGGGCATTTTTTTGGAGGCCCTTAGGTCGCGCAGAATATTTCCTGTTATTCTTTTAAAGTCATCAGGCTCGGTAAAAGCATTTATATCAATTGCAATAAAGAAATGTCCAAGCGGATATGGTACTTTTTTCCCATCTTTAATACCCATAAGCATTTTCATATATGCACCCTGTTGCAGAGCAGCAGACAGGATTTCAACAACCGTTGCATAACCATATCCTTTATAACCGCCGGTTTCTTCACCCACACCACCAAGAGGAGTAAATGCAGCACGCCCTGCAATGAGGTCTTCCAGCACTTCTTTGGAGTTCGTTTTTGATTCGCCGTTTTCATCAATCACCCAGCCTTTAGGCATTTCCTTACCCTGACGGGCATACACTTCCACTTTACCACGTTGGGTAATAGATGTGGCACAGTCAAGCAGGAACGGGAAATCCTCATCAGAAGGCATTCCGAAAGTCATAGGGTTTGTTCCGAGCATATTTTCTACCCCAAAAGTAGGAGCAATAGAAGGTCTTGCATTGGTACCTGTTATCCCGATCATGTTTTCCTTTACTGCCATAAGCGGGTAATAACCGGCGAAACCATAATGAGTTGAGTTTCTTACTGCCACCATTCCCATACCGGTTTTTTTGGCTTTTTCAATGGCCATCTTCATCGACTTGTAAGAAATTACATGGCCCATACCATTGTGACCGTCAACCACTGCCGTGGCAGGTGATTCCTTAACCACTTCAAATTCAGTAACCGGATTGAGTATACCATCATTGATCCGATCAAGGTATATGGGCTTTAACCTGTTTACACCATGTGAATCAAACCCTAATTTGTCGGCCTGCATGAGTACATCCGTTACAATTTTTGCATCTTTTTCCGGCAGACCGGCTTTCTTCAATACTTTTACCATAAAACTTTCGATTACATCGAAAGGAATCCATATCTCTTCTTTAGTTGTCATAATGATTTGATTTAAGGTTTTGTTGTATATATTCAAAAATAACTATTATATCTGGTTTTTCAAATATACCTGTATGTAAAGTTTGTTATAAAAAATGATAATATGCATCAGGATAAAATTGCATTAAAGACAAAAAAATCGTAGGTTTGTATTTATCTATTTTATCTGATAAACGAACTATTTATGTAAATAAAAAGAAATTTTTTGCACATATTGTTCATAATACTATGGATTTTAAACATGATTTTCTTCAAAACCAAAAGATTCGATGGTATATTGTAATATTTGGGATACTTTGGATTTCCTTATCCGTTTATTATGATCTGATTAAGGATGAAAGTGTTTCTAAAATCATCTTCTATTTAATAATCGGATTATTTGTCATCTCCAGGGGTTTGGGTGTTCCCTTTGAAAAAATTTTTGGGAAGAAATATATTTACGTGTCAGATGATGAGTTACATATAAAACTTCGTGTTTTAAAGAAAGGGATAAAAGCCGGCTGGAAAGAAATTACTTATTTAGAATTATGGCCGGGAAAAATGTTAATTTCAACCCTAAATAAAAATAATTACAGTGCCGATCTCAGGGAGATTGAACCTCAGGTAAGGCACGACTTTTTACAAACCATAATACAAAAAGCAAATAAAACAGGGATTGACATAAAAAAGAATGGTTACCTGAAAAACATCAGATGAACTCTTTTTAATTACATTGTGTTAGATATATAAAGGATTTAGGAATAATATAAAAAACTAAGTTATGGCTAAAACAAAAGAATTACTCGGACTTATCGTTGGTTTTGCAGCCGGAACTTTTCTGGGTGCATTGTTTGTAGGTGCATGTAGTACAAAATCAAGCAAAAAGAAAAAGGAAGAAAAAGAAAACGATGATGATTAGTTAATCCTGCTTTTACTTTCTGGTAAACCAACGCCTTCCCAAAAAAGCACACATGGAAAAAACAAAAACTGAAGGCCTGGAGTTTTATCAATTTTCTCATCTGAAAAAGATTGATGGGATCAATCATTTCATTACAAGTCGCAACGGGGGCTACAGCAAAGGACCGTTTAAAAGCTTCAATACCGGCTTTCACGTTGGTGATAATGACTGGACGGTATTCCAGAACAGGAAAAAACTTGCCGACGTGCTCAGAATTGATATTTCTCAGTTAACCTTTGCCAACCAAACCCACAGCAGCAATATAGCCATTATTGATAATACAAAAAAGGGAAGCGGTAGTATAAATTATGAATCATCCATTCCCAATACCGATGGGCTGGTAACCAATATTCCCGGAATCTGTCTTTGTGTTCAAATGGCTGACTGTGTCCCCTTGCTTTTGTTCGATCCTGTTAAAAAGGTTATTGGAGCTGTTCATGCAGGCTGGAAAGGAACATTAAAAAAGGTTGCTGAATCAGCTGTTAAAACCATGTCATATACCTACGGTTGTTCGCCATCTGATATAATTGCCGGCATCGGCCCGGCCAATGGCCCATGCTGCTATGAGGTCGGCGAAGATGTAAAAACCGAAACTCTGAGAAGCTTAGGTGATGTATCAGGCATTATAAAAGAGCATTCGCAACAGGGTAAATACATCTTCGATCAGTGGCATGCAAATTTCCTTCAGCTTTTAGATTGTGGTGTTCCCGAAAAAAATATTGAAATTTCAGATCTGTGCAGCCATTGTCATTCTGATACCTTCTTCTCTTCACGAAAAGATAGCGGAACTACAGGTAGAATTACTGCGGGAATAATGCTGAAATAACCTTCCTTTCAGGATTTTCATGTTTCTGCTTCAGTATTTGAGCCTTTGGATCGTCCAATGGCTGTAATATATATTTTTCTGTTTCATCTTTCATCCAACAAAATGTTTAAATATTATTGGTTTATTTGATTGGAAATTTCTACTTTAGGCGGCCTTTTGGCGTATTCTAACCAAGTACCAATCAAAAAAATAAAACATATGGAAGAAAACAATGAAGTCATTAAGGGTTTACCTGAAAATGCCTATAAGGAACTGAAACCGGGTGAAGAGTATATTCCCGTGATGTCTCCTGACAAGATCTATCCTGAGGTGAATTTCCGATCGGTTTCACTGGGTTTGCTCATGGCAGTAATTTTTTCTGCTGCTGCAGCATACCTTGGTCTGAAAATCGGACAGGTTTTTGAAGCAGCTATTCCTATTGCCATTATTGCTGTCGGTCTTTCGGCACTCACAAAAAGAAAAAATGCACTGGGTGAGAATGTTATTATCCAGTCTATTGGTGCAAGTTCAGGTGTAATTGTAGCAGGTGCAATCTTCACTTTGCCCGCACTATATATCCTTGATCTGGAAGCCCAGTTTTACCAGGTATTTATTTCATCGTTGCTTGGTGGTTTTCTGGGCATATTGTTTATCGTGCCTTTCCGCAAATATTTTGTGGCCGAAATGCATGGTAAATACCCTTTCCCCGAAGCAACTGCTACAACTGAAGTTCTTGTTTCAGGTGAGAAAGGCGGTGATCAGGCCAAAGTACTGTTATTCAGCGGGCTTGTGGGAGGTATTTATGATTTTGTAATTTCTACTTTCGGACTTTGGGCAGAAGAATTCTCCACAAGGGTATTACCTTACGGAGAAGCACTTGCCGACAAAGCCAAGATGGTTTTCAAACTCAATATAGGTGCAGCGATTGTGGGTCTTGGCTATATCATTGGATTGAAATATGCTGTGATAATCTGTGCCGGTTCCTTTGTGGGATGGTTTGTGATCATACCCATGATCGCCCATGCAGCAGAAATGTTTGGCGGTGCGGCTGCCATTGCCGGAGCCACGCCTGAGTCAATATTTGCTGATTACGTCAGAATGATAGGAATAGGTGGTATTGCTGCTGCCGGAGTCATTGGTATCATCAGATCATCAAAGGTTATTCAAACCGCCATTAAGCTGGCAGTGAAAGAAACTTTCAGCAAACATGCCAACAGTGACAGCAATATCCGCACACGTCGCGATCTTCCCATGTCAATAATTGTAGGCGGAATTCTTGTAACGGCCCTCCTGATTTTTGTCTTCTTCCAGTTTGGCGTGGTTCAGAATATCGGGCATGCATTGCTGGCTCTTCTGATTGTAATGATCATTTCATTCCTGTTCACTACGGTTGCTGCCAATGCCATAGCCATTGTGGGTACCAACCCCGTTTCCGGGATGACCCTGATGACCCTGATCATTACATCGCTCATTATGGCAGCTGCCGGACTAAGCGGCACATCCGGAATGGTTGCCGCACTCATCATTGGTGGCGTAGTTTGTACTGCACTTGCCATGGCCGGTGGATTCATCACCGACCTTAAGATCGGTTACTGGCTTGGATCATCACCCTACAAACAACAAGGCTGGAAATTCCTGGGAACAGTAGTATCAGCTGCCACTGTGGGTGGTGTCATTATCATTCTGAATCAAACCTACGGTTTTAAAGGTGAAGGAGCACTTGTAGCTCCCCAGGCCAATGCTATGGCCGCTGTTATTGAACCCATGATGACCGGTGGTGCTGCTCCCTGGCTGCTTTATGGCGCCGGAGCACTTCTTTCACTGATCCTTACCATGCTCGGAGTACCCGCCCTTGCCTTCGCACTGGGTATGTTTATTCCTATCGGACTTAATACTCCGCTTCTGGTGGGCGGACTTATTGCTCATTATGTTTCTACCCGGAGCAGCGATGAAAAACTCAATACCGTTCGTAAAGAAAGAGGTACACTTATTGCCAGCGGCTTTATTGCCGGTGGTGCACTCATGGGGGTAATCAGTGCTATGATCAAATTCGGAGGCCTCGACCTTGAAGCAACGGAATGGCTGGCATCCAGCGGATCGCAGTATTTGGGCCTGGTAATGTTTACATTGCTTTGCATTTATCTTTACAGAAACGCTATAAAAGCACAAAAAGAAGAATAGTTTAACAGATTAAGGTTTAAGTTGAGATTTTGAACACTCTTAATCTTAATCTTAACCTTAACCTTAACCCTAATCTTAACAGTTATGAAAAAAATATTGTTAGAAAAATTTTACAAATACATCAGCATTGATACACAGGCTGATCCTACATCCGAAACCTTTCCCAGCACAAAAAAGCAATTTGATCTTGCCAATGTGCTGACAGATGAACTCAAAGAGCTTGGGCTGGAAGATGCTCACATTGATGAAAATTGTTATGTGATGGCAACCCTGCCGTCGAACATTGACAAAGATGTGCCTGTAATAGGCTTCCTGGCCCATGTGGATACTGCTCCTGATATGTCGGGCAAAGATATCAAACCCCAGATCGTTGAAAATTATGATGGTGAAGATATTCTTCTGAATAAAGAAAAAGACATGTATCTGAGGGTTTCTGATTTTCCTGAATTAAAAAAATATGTCGGACAAACCCTCATAACCACAGATGGCACTACTTTGCTTGGCGCAGATGATAAGGCCGGCATTGCTGA
>CAYXIT010000072.1:14645-17210 GCA_964465275.1 uncultured Bacteroidales bacterium
CGTGAATAATCCTGATATCAAGCACGGAACCATTAAAATAGGATTTACACCGGATGAAGAAATCGGTAAGGGTGTTGATCATTTTGATGTGAAAAAATTCGGGGCTCAATACGCTTACACCCTTGATGGCGGTGAAGTGGGTGAGCTGGAATTTGAAAATTTCAATGCCGCATATGCCAAAGTAAAAGTACAGGGAAGAAATGTACACCCGGGTATGGCCAAATATAAAATGATCAATTCAATGATCGTGGGAAGTGAGTTCAATGATATGCTTCCGGTATTCGACCGTCCTGAATTTACCGAACATTACGAAGGGTTTTTCCATTTGATCAAATTCGACGGTACAGTAGAAGAATCAACGCTACAGTATATCATTCGTGATCATGACCGAAAACTCTTTGAAGATCGCAAAAAACTTATTGAAGATGTAGCTGCTTTTGTCAATAAAAAATATGGTGAAGGAACCATAACCATTGAAATGAAAGATCAGTATTACAATATGCGTGAAAAAGTTGAGCCTGTTTATCATATTGTGGAAGTTGCCGAACAGGCCATGAAAGACCTGGGCATCAAACCCAATATAAAACCCATCAGGGGTGGCACAGATGGCTCAAGGCTCAGTTACATGGGACTACCCTGTCCTAATATTTTTGCAGGCGGACATAACTTCCACGGGAAATATGAATTCATCCCCCTGGAAAGCATGGAAAAATCAACCCAGGTAATTCTGAAGATCATTGAACTTTACGCAAACAAGTAAGCTTGAATAACACCAATAAAAAAAGGTTATCCGGTATTCGCGGATAACCTTTTTTGGTTATTGGGTATTGGGTTATTGAGTTATTGTGTTACTAACTTACTAACTAATCAACCCAAACACCTATCCCTTATACCCCACAGCCCTCTCCAGATTGAGAACTCCTTTCATTTTGGTGTCGTTAAAATAGGTACGTGCAAGATTGGCTTCAAGCACATCAGCACCTGTAAGATCAGCACCTGAAAGGTTTGCTTTGAAAAGATTGGCCCGGGTTAATTCGGCATATTGCATTGTACTTTGCGACAGATCAGCACGGGTAAAATCCGCATCAACAGCAGAAACTTTTGTCATATCGGTATGTTCAAGGATGGCATCGGTAAAATCAGCCTCATCGAGACGGGCCTGGCTGAGATTGGCCTTTGCCAGTACACTCCCTTCAAAGGTTGCACCGGCAAGGTTGGCACCGGCCAGGTTGGCATTTGCAAGAAATGCACCAGATAGATTAGCACCTTCAAGGTTGGCTCCCCTTAGATCTGCTTTAGAAAAATTAGCTCCCGATAGATCGGCACCCGCCAGAACTGCTCCGGCAAGTGAAGCTCCCCGAAGATTCAGAGGCCGGTATGAATCACCCACTGAACTCTGGGCTATCAGCATCCAAAGGTCATTGTCTGTCAATAACCTGCCGTTTTGATCTGTCATATTATATTTTTTGATAAATAACGTACAAATTTAAATAAATTGTTGATATAACATCACTTATTTTAAACAAAAAGAAAAATAAACTAAAAAATCAATAATTAATAAAATGTGTGTTTAACTACATTATTATAACATATATCATATAAAACAATAGACTTATAATCTATTATTCAGTTTCCAGATTCCGACCTATTGAATATGCATCACCCACCTTATCTCCAAGCTTTCTGTATTCCCTTGCTCCACCCATATAAATCAATGGGTTCATAGCTTCAGAAATATAAGAACCCGGGTTGGTTGTATCTTTCAGTTTATCGGAATCCATATGTATTTGAAGGATCTCTCCGATAAAATGATTGGTTTGACCCACAATGGATGAAACTGTTAATTTACATTCAATATTGAAAGGACATTCTTTAATAATTGGTGACTCAATGTGTTTTGAAGGAAGTTTGGTAAATCCTGTATTCTTAAACTTATCAACATCTTTACCTGATGTAATGCCACAATAATCCGCTTCCACCATAATATCTTCACTGGCAATGTTGACCGTAAAATGACCGTTTTTCAAAATTTCTTTCCCTGAGAAACCCTTCGTTCCAACAGAGATTCCCAGTGTAGGCGGTTTACTTGTAAGCAAGCTGACCCAGGCAATGGTTACAATGTTAGCTTTATCCATATTGCCTGTAACCACCAGGCTCACTGGCATGGGAAACAGAATTTTCTGGGGTTCGAATTGTGTCTTCATAATTTCTGATGTTTTGTTTTGCAATAGATTTACAGCAAATATGCAAAACTTACAACACCTGATCTAAATCTTAGTCTGAAAACTTAAAAATACAAACCTGAAAAGTATTCATGATTATAATATCAGAAAACAGTAAAACCCCCAAACGTTCCGGGTGATATTACAGGTTTTTCAGGAAATCTTCAGCATGGGTAAGATGGGCTTCCCTTTTCTCTGCAGGCATCTTGTCAAATGTTCTGATTAGCATACCCATCCTCGGATTTTTATTAAAAAATTCCCTGTGTTTATCCATAAAACGCCAGAACAGCCCGTCCCAAACCTTCTGCCACTCCCCTTTTTTGAAATCGCTCATCTTCATCAG
>CAYXIT010000073.1:0-6431 GCA_964465275.1 uncultured Bacteroidales bacterium
CCTTTTCAGGATACATATTATGAATTCTCTGATCAATAAAATTCTCCGGTTTTACATCATCGTAATAGATCTTTTTACATTCCAGCACAATACGAGCCTGATTAAAATATACAGAACCCTGCTTAGAAGGCAGAGCTTCCAGTCTGTCAATCTGCATTTTATCTATATCTCTGCCCGATTCACTACCCAATAAATTCAAAATGTCTCTAAACGAATTATCAAAAAAGTTCAGTGTAAAAATATCATGTTTTTCTACAAATTCATAGGTATACCTTTGTGGTCTTATGTAAGCTGTTGCAATGGGTTTATTCCATAAAATTCCGCAATTACCCCAGCTGGCTGTCATCATATTATAATTCTCAGGAGTTCCTGCACAAACCAGCATCCAATCCTGGTCGAGTAGTTTAAAGATACTTTCATTCAATTTATAAAGGTCTGACTTTTTAAACTTTTCAATCATAACAGCTTTAGTTTTGTTATTCCATTGTATGAATGCTACGAAAGTAGCCTTTTTTCGGCGGATAATAAAATATGTGACTCAATAAACTTTATCTTTGATTTTTACTTAAAAAACCTTGATATTAATGAATCAGAACTTAAAAATTACAGTACTGGGAACAGGAACATCGCAGGGAGTTCCTGTAGTTGCATGCAATTGCAGGGTATGTCAAAGCACTGATCCACGCGATAAACGTTTGCGCACAGCTGTAATGATTGAAACTAAAAGTAATAATATAGTAATTGACGCCGGGCCTGATTTTCGCCAGCAGATGCTCAGAGAGAACGTGAAAAAGGTAGATGCACTGTTAATTACCCACAATCACAAAGACCATACCGGTGGACTTGATGACGTAAGAGCTTTCAACTGGATATTACAGAAACCCATGGAAGTTTTTGCACGAGACAGTGTTTTAAAATCTATCAAAAAAGATTTTGATTACGCTTTTGAAGAAGAAAAATACCCGGGAGTACCGCAAATAAATCTACACTCCATTAGTAATAAACCTTTTGATTTTCGTGGCGATCATATTATTCCCATCGATGCACGACATGCTAAAATGCCCGTATTTGGTTTCCGTATCGGTGATTTTTCCTACCTCACCGCTGCTAGCCTAATAAAACCTGAAGAACTGGATAAAATGAAAGGCTCAAAGTACATCATTATCAATGCTTTAAGAAAAGAAAAGCATTACTCTCATTTCAACCTGGAAGAGGCCATTGAAATTCTACAATACCTAAAACCAGAAAAAGGTTATCTGACCCATTTAAGCCATCAGATGGGCTTAAGCAAAGAAATCAACAAAGAATTACCTCCCGAAGTGGAACTGGCATATGACGGACTTAGACTGATGATTTAAGATTTCTTATGGTCAATCATAGAGTGGCAGAGAGCTCATATGAACTGACTTAATCACTCCAATCTTAGTCTTCCGTTCTCCCTAAAGATTGCTCAGCGCCTCCTTTATTTTTGCAAGTGGCAGTTTTTCTGCTTTACCTTCGTTTTCAATTACCTTAAAGATGGCTTCAGTAGAAATAATGCCGGTTTTCAGAGCAAAGAAGAACACTGAAAAGATCGCTGCATTTCGCGCTCCAAGAGTACGGAAATCGTGTTGTATAACTTCTGCATCGGTTTCCGGCACGGCCAGGCTACTATCAATAATCACTTTTCCATCCTTCATGGCTTCAATCTTTTTGCGGTTGTGCGCCAGTCCGTCGGCAGATGTTATGATGGTCATATCGGGCACATTTATACCATGAAAGCGAATGTGTTCATTGGAAAGATTGATCTCGGCAGTTGAGAACCCTACTCCCACTGTCACAGGATAACTTCCCTTTTGTGTAACATGCAATCCGGAAATCAGAGCCGCTTTGCTGATCAATCCTGCTGCCAACTGCACTCCTTCACCTGCTGATCCGCTTATTACCAGCGATAAGGGTTTTTTCAGATAGGAGTAAAAATTTTTTTTTGCAATAGGTAACCGCGATAAAAGATCATCTGCCTTTCTTCCCTGGTGGGCTTCAAAAGGTTCTCGCTCGCGGGTCCAGTCACCCAGGGGTTTACCGGATTTTTCGACTATCTCCTTCAGCTTACGGCGAGGATTAAGTTTTACACCATAACTGGGACATATCTCAAGAACTTCAATAAGCGAAAGTCCTTTAACGGAGATTACTTCAGCGAGTTTGTCACTGATATCGCCAATACCCATGATACGACCGGTATATGCTGCGCCGGCGGCATGGGTTAAAGCACAAAGATCATATCCGGAAAAGGGATTACCTTCAACAGAGGTGGTAGTATTGAAACCATGTGGTGTAAGTCCGCTCGACTGCCCACCGGTCATACCATATAAATAATTGTTATGTACCACAACGGTCATATTCAGATTCAGGCGGGCTGCTTCCATAATGTGTTGCAGACCGATGGTAGTACCTCCGTCACCTATAAAAACCACAATCTTCTTTTCCGGATCCTGATTTCCGAAGCTGATACCTGCACCCATTGCTACCGAACGCCCGTGCAATCCATGCACAGTATGGGTATTCAGACATTTGTCGATGATGCCATGGCAACCAATATCGGTAACCATGATCACATCTAATGGATCATAATTCAGTTTATCAAGTGCTTTGGTAGTATTGCGTGCAATAAGGTCATGCCCGCATCCTTTGCAGTAGGGCAAAGCATCTGTATTTAAAAAAGCTGTTGTCATGCCTGTATCTCCTCAATAATTTGTTGTGGTGTGATCATTTTTCCCAAAGAACCTACAAAACGGTGATTTGCGGGTTTACGAAGACCATAAAGCATTTCGCTGAACTGGTTATTGATATTTTCTTCGGCAACCACAACCGTTTTGTAACTTTCCATGATTTCTATATACACTTCCGGGGCCGGAACAAGGGTTTTGGGAATGAGTAATGAAACTTTTTCCCCTTTTTGTTCCATTTCTTTTACTGCATCTTTGGCAGCTGCTGCAGTAATACCAAAAGAGACCACAAGTTTTTCAGCCCCTTTTGACTCATAATATTCATATTCGATAAAATCATGAAGTTTCTGCCTGATCTTATCTTCCAGTCGTTGTGTATTGGCCATGGCTTCATCAGTGCTGTGCTGCAAAATACCTTCCTTATTGTGGGTGGAAGCATTGATGCGCACCTGATGCTTACTCTGTGTTACAGGCAAAAAATCAGGTACCAGATCTGTTGCTTTGTATGATTTGTATTTCCCGTCGCATTTCATGTCGTAGTATTTCCTTTCTATCGGTTCAATTTCAGGCAGGTTGGCCAGATCGAAGCTTTTGGTAGTCATTACTTCTTCCTTGGAAGTGAGCAATACCACGGGTGTTCTAAGTTCTATAGCAGTTTTTATCGCTTTCGCGGAAAGGGTCCAGCAGTCGGCAAATGAAGAAGTGCTGAAAACCGGCATCGGATGTCCGCCGGAGATATTTCCGCGAAGCAGGCTCAGATCGCCCTGGGCACCGCAGGTAGCGGTTCCGGTGGCAGGTCCCAGTCGTTGTACAAGAATAATGACCATTGGCAACTCCATCATATAAGCCATATTTACAGATTCTATCATCAGTGCATAACCAGGAAAGGATGTTGCTGTTATGGGCACTTTACCTGCCGCTGCCAGTCCGGACATCCACTGAAGTGTGGTGATCTCATCGGGGGCAGCCAGCATCAGAGGCATACGCTGCGAGCCATAGTGGTATAAAAGATTGGCAGGTGTTATTGGATAACCGATAAATGCATCGGCTCCGGCACGTGCCAAGGATTCTATAATCAGTCGGGAAGCATCAATCAGCGTGCGCTTCTCTTTATTATTGTTTTGCATACACTACTCCTTTATTGATTAGTTGGTTTATTGCAATTTCATCATATTTCAGAACCCCTGAAAGGACATCACGGGTATGTTGCCCGTAATGAGGTGGTGGCGAAAGTTTATCCACCGACATTTTATCTTTAGTGGTAAAAGCAATGGAACTTACGCCCTGAATTTCCATACCGGTTTCATACTTTCCTTCAAGCACCATTGGCTGTGCTTCGGGCACTTTAAAAACTTCCTGCATATTGAATACACCACCTGCAGGAATTCTTTTTTGCTGAAGGATCTCCAGTATTTCATCCCGAGTGTATGTGATTATCAGATCCTGAATAATCCTGTTGATTTCCTCCTTATGTATTACCCTGCCGTGGTTCTTTTCAAATTTGCAGTCGGTGGCCAGATCGGGACGTCCCAGCGTAGATATAAGTTGCTGATACTGTTTGTCTGTTCCAGCCGCCAGAACGATCTCTTTTCCATCGGCTGTTTTGAAAATGGTACCGTAAGGTACAATATTGGGATGATCGGAACCCATTCGTTGCGGAATGGCTTTCCCTACCATCCAGTTAGTGGCCTGATTAGCAAGCGATGAAACTCCTGCCTTAAACAGTGAGGCCTCGATGTATTGCCCTTGACCGGTTTTTTCACGATAATAAAGTGCAAGTAGGATGGCTTCCTTCAGGTGGTGAGCAGCCAGCACATCCATCAATGCCACAGGCATCTTGGTAGGTGGTCCGTCGGGCTGACCGTTCATAAAGGTAAATCCTGATTCTGCCTGTATGATGGCATCGAAACCTGCACGCGGATTCTGCAAACCGTAACCTGTGATATGGGAGTAAATCAGTTTATTATTATGTTTTTTTAATGTAGGATAATCTACCCTCAGTTTTTCGGCATCACCCGGTTTATAGCTCACCAAAACAATATCGCATTGAGCAGCCAGTTCATAAATAATATTCAGACCTTCTTCCTGGCATAGATCAACGGCAAAGGAGAACTTACCCCAGTTTACGCATGAAAAATAACCTGAGATATCCGTTTCGGCATCTTCTTTGGGAAGTTTCCATTTACGGGTAACATCGCCATGAGTGGTAACATTTTCAATCTTATAAACAGTAGCCCCCAGTTCGGCAAAGAACATTCCCACACTGGGTCCGGCCAGTACGCTGGCAAGTTCAAGTACTTTTAATCCCTGTAGAGGTGTTTTTTCGGTCATAGTTGTGTTTGGTCAATTTTTTTCTCCGGAAAAGGCTTCAGTTTGGCGGATTTATTTCTGAGATTCTTTTTCTTTCTGCTAGCATAAATATTTCCAAAGATGATAAATACCAATGCGGCTCCGACTGCCATGTATGTGTCTTCAATAGCCCACCATCCCAGAAGTTTGGCAATGATATTTATGAGCACTGCCACGGTACCGCCGACAAATGCCCAGCGCACACCATCGGTGCTGATCCAGCCACGTTTGTAAATACCCATCACGATAACAATAGCCCCGATAGCCCTGATTCCATAAGAAATATAGGCCATGCTGAGGATAGCCCCCGTGCTGTAATAAGCCAGCGGAATGGTAAGCAGATTTACCAGGATAACAAGTTTACGGGCAGTGGAGATGAGTTTCTTATCTACTGCGGTTTTGTTTATGATACCATGATAAATGTCTTTGGTGGCAATAGTCACCACGGCAAAATTAACAGGTCCCACCGTAGATAAAATAGCTGCCAGGATTCCTGCCAGTGCAATGCCACCCAGCACTGGGTGTATAAACTCCGGCGTTACCATAAGCGTAGGCAACACCATTTTAGGATTAATAATACCCAGATCGGGATTCCACAGCGGGCTGGCACTGGTAGTAATATCGAAATAACCCCCGGTCTTGGCTACAAGCCCCAGAAAGGCTATCATGATGCCAAAGGGAGCGATAATAAGGGATGATAAGATGGCTGCCTTTTTTGCGATGGCAGCGCTACGAGCTGCAAAAATGGGTTGAATACTGGCCTGCCCGGCCATTCCACCCAGTACACCGCCAAGTATCAGACTCCATGCATAGCTTAAACCGCCACTGAAGGGATTATATAAGTTTTCGGGTGATCCCTGGGCAATCATCTGGCTTTTTAGTTCCGCAAAACCTCCTACATCGGCAATACCAATCCAGGAAGCTACCCCAATACCAAAAAACATTACGATGACATGTATTATTCCCGTAATGGCCAGTGCATGCATACCTCCTACGTAAGTATAGATGGTGATAACCACCGAAGAAATAATTACCGAATACAACCAGGGCAACCCAAACATTGCCGAAATTACACTGGATGCGGTTTGCAGCTGAACAAAGGCCAGAACTATATAAGCAAAAAGAAAGGCAATGGCCGATACAGCCCTTGCCCTGCGACCAAAAAGGTTTTCGAGCATTTCACTAACCGTGTGTACATTATTATCGCGGTAATGACGCGCTACGGTAAAACCGATAATGATCATACCTATGGCAGTGGAGATATTATACAGAATGGGTTGCATGGTGCCCGATGTAAAAGCTCTCGACGCTGTTTCCGCCGTTGGTATCGAGCACGTACAGGTTGCTGTGATCGCCCGGGATGTACGCCTTGTCGGC
>CAYXIT010000073.1:6441-8866 GCA_964465275.1 uncultured Bacteroidales bacterium
CACAACCACAGCACAGGCTATTATGCCAAGATTCCGGCCGGCTACAAGATAATCTGCAGCCGAACGGCTGGCTACTTTTTTAGTTAGTAATGAAATAAGGGTAATAAGTCCAAAATAAGCAACCACAACCACTAGATAGGTATTCATTGAGCTGGATTTAAGGGTTTAACAGTTTGTGATTTCCGGTGTTTTGATACAAGAAAGGGGCAGCATCCGTAACAGATACATACCCCAGTATATTTTCAATTTATGCTTAGTGATCCAAAAGAAATATGAAACACAACATCAACATTTACTATGTTTTTATTTTTATTTCTCTCATCAAAAGTTGATGGCGCAAAATTACTGAAATAGGTTTAATAAGCAAATAAAATGAATCAATGAGAAATTCAAATTCTGTAAAAATCAAAAAGGACGAATAGAATATTTATAAACCATTAGTCTGTTTTATTTTTTAATTCTTTTTCAAGTAAATTATACTTCGTCTGCCTTGCAGCCCATCTCTCCCTTGCATATTTCTGCAAATCAGTGATGGTATCTTTTTCATCAATGATCTCAAAGCCAAGTAATGTTTCAATAATATCTTCCATTGTTACAATGCCATCCATTCCCCCGTATTCATCAACAATCAGCGCAATATGTTCTTTATTCTCAAGAAGTTTTTCCCATACTGAAAACAGTGTAATAGTATCCGGTAATACGAGCATTTTCCGTTTTATATCTTTGAGTTTCAATTCATGACGGTCTTCTGCAAGTTTTTCAAAGACGGTTTGTCGAAAAACATACCCGGTTATATTTTCTTCATCATCCTTATAAACAGGAATTCTGGAATATTTCAGATAATCTTTATTTTTCAGAAACTCTGCAAGTGATAATTCCTGATCAGCATGAACAACGACAACCCTGGGTGTTAAAATTTCCGATACCTTAACATTTCTCAATCTTAAAAGATTTTGAATGATCTTATGCTCATTTTTATTAAAGAGTCCTTCGAGCGCCCCGATACTGGTCAGGGCAGCAATCTCCTCACGGCTTGTAGTCTTTTCGTCTTTACTGCCGGAAATAAGCTTTGTAATTACTGCAGACATCAATACCAAAGGATAAGTGATCAAAACCATGATATTAATTATTATTGAAGTAATTTTGGTAAGTCTTCTCCAGTATCGGGCACCAATAGTTTTGGGGATTATCTCAGTAAAAACCAGAATAAGAATAGTAAGGATAGCAGAAATCAGTCCAAAATACACATCTCCAAACAAAATTACTGCCTGAGCACCAACACCTGCAGCACCAATAGTATGTGCAATAGTATTCAGAGATAGAATTGCCGAAAGAGGCTTGTCGATATTCTGTTTCATATTCAGAAACCGTTTAGCCCATAGATTTCCTTCTTTCTCCTTAACCATCAGAAAGGAAGGAGGAGTAGAAAGCAAAACTGCCTCCATAATGGAACATAAAAAGGAAACAAAAAGTGCCAGGAAAAGATAAAAAAGTAATAACCCCATATTGCTTAAAAAAAAATGAATTTACTCAAATCTATTTTTAAAAACTTGCTTTCCGGAAACCCAGGTTTCCAGCACAGGCAGATCATATATCATATTTTCCTCAACACCAAGCAGATCTACATCCATTACTACAAAATCAGCAAATTTGCCGGGTTCTAGACTGCCGCGGGTTTCTTCTTCAAAATTGGCTTTGGCAGCCCAGATGGTCATGCCTTTGAAAGCCTCTTCACGGGTAAGTCGCTGCCCGGGGTACCAGCCACCTTCGGGATTACCATGCTGATCGGTGCGGGTAAAGGCAGCATGATAGCTGTAAAGCGGGTTAATATGTTCTACCGGAAAATCGCTGCCGTTTGGCAACCAGCCAAACTGATTCATCAGGTCACGATATGCATAAGCTCCTTTAATCCTTTCTGCTCCAATACGGTCTTCAGCCCAGCCCATATCTGAAACGGCATGAATAGCCTGGATACTGGGGACAATACTATACTCCCCAAAAAGATCAAAATCAGCAGGATCAACCACCTGTGCATGCTCAATACGCCAGCGCAGATCATTTCCGGGTTCCAGAAAATCAGCATACATATTCAGCATGATATGGTTGGCCTGATCTCCGATACAATGTGTAATTACCTGGAAACCATGCTCAAGGGCCAGTTCACAGGCTCTTTGCATCAATTCCATATCATCCACGAGAATTCCGTAATTGCCGGGATCATCACTGTAGGGTTCTTTCATCAATGCACCTCTGGAACCCAGTGCACCATCAGCAAAGAGTTTTACAGATCTTACGGTTAGATGGTCGGTCATGTACGGACCATTGGGTAAAAAATATTCAAAGTTTTCTTCAGAGGGGCTCAACATGGCGTAGACCCTGATATCCAATTCTCCGTTTTTGTAAAGACTATCCAACAATAAAACAT
>CAYXIT010000073.1:9015-17177 GCA_964465275.1 uncultured Bacteroidales bacterium
GTCAGGTATAAGAGAAGAAACCAGATACATGGCCCGGTCAATCAGTAAACCGGTAGGTTTGCCGTTACGAACACGCACTTCTCCACCTTCAACCTGGGTTTCAGCAGTAATACCGGCCATTTCAAGAGCTTTCTTATTGGCTATGGCAGCATGTCCATCAACCCGCACAATATATACCGGGATATCAGGAAAAGCTTCATTCAGCAGATTATTATCAGGCATTTCCTTTACTTCAAAAAGGTTCTGATCCCAGCCCCTGCCCTGCAGCCATTCGCCCATCATTGTCTCCCTATGGGCCTGCAGACGATCAACAATCTCTTCCATGGATTCCGACATCCATAAATTGGCCCGCAGCAGGTTGAGCGAATACCCGATGAAATGGCTGTGCGGATCAATGAAACCGGGATACACAAACTTCCCGTCAAGATTAACAATCTGCGGCGCCCTGTAAACCCCGAGAATAGTTTCATTGTTTCCTGTTTCAAGTATTTTCCCGTCTTTGACTGCCATAGCTTCAAAAACACCAAAATCATCATCCACAGCATAAATGTTTCCATGGGTTAGGATCAGGTCGGCTTGCTGACGTGAACTACAGGAATGAATTGTGATACCTGAAATCAGAAGAAGGAATAAATGAAATAATCTGTTCATAGTATTATCGTTTAATTACCTAATAAATATCTACTTTCAAACAGCTAAATTAATGATAAGTTTAGAATTAACAATCCTGTAATATTACCCCTTTGCCTGGTTTGAATTAATATTAAAAGTGAATCAAAAAACATTCTTGTTCAAAAAAACATTTGTAAACCTGAATATTTGGTCTATCTGCTATTGGAAATACCAAAAAAAAACTTCATTTTTGCGCAGCCAATCAAAAAAAACTAGACTATGTCAAAAGATACCGAGAGCAATAAAAAAGATCCGGTTAATGATAATTCTACCGGTCAAACCAACCAGCAACCCGAACCCGCAAAAGGATTCCTGGGCTGGGTTGAACGTATGGGAAACAAACTCCCCCACCCTTTCTGGATGTTTGTCTGGATATGTATCATAATAATTGTACTCAGTGCCATTACAAGCTATTTTAATTTAAGTGCTGTTGATCCCGGACGCGGAGAAAGCGTATTTGCCCGAAACCTGGTATCTGGTGAAGGCCTTCGCTGGTTTGTTCAGGAAATGGTAACCAATTTCGCACACTTTGCTCCTTTCGGGCTGGTACTGGTAATGCTTATGGGAGTTTCCATTGCCGAACAGAGCGGATTACTTGCCGTAGCATTGAGAAATGTAGCATTTGCCGTGCCTAAACAAGTAGTCATGCCTGTAATCTTTATTATTGGTGCCTGTGGAAACATTGGTTCTGATGCAGGTATTGTTATTGTACCACCCATTGCAGCATTAATTTTCTCCAAAATGGGACTGCATCCTATTGCAGGCCTTATTGCAGGTTATGCAGGAGCTACAGCAGGTTTTACAGCTAACTTTTTTATTGCCGGAACCGATGTAATGCTGGCAGGTATTACCACCCAGGTATCTTCAGGAATTGATGGGGGCATTGAAGTAAGTGCTACCGCTAACTGGTATTTCATGATAGTATCTACTCTTGTGCTGGGCTTTGGTGGTGCTTTCATTGTAAGAAGATTTACCATCCCACGCACTAAAGCTTTTGCCGGCGCCGATATGCTGGATGAAAAAGAACTTGAACAGAACAAAGGAATGACCGATGAAGAAAAAACAGGTCTAAGACGCGCAGGTATTGCACTTTTGGTGTATTCCATTTTGATACTCCTTTTGGTTGCACCTTCATGGGGACCTTTGCGTGATCCGGAAACCGGCGGTATTGTCCCATCTCCCTTCCTGCGGGGACTTGTACCTATCCTGTTCTTTTTCTTTGCTATACCCGGGTATTTTTATGGCAGAGCTACCGGTACAATCACCCAGGCCAATGATATTCTGAAGCATATGGAATTTGGCATGAAGGGCCTTTCAGGATATATCGTTTTAATGCTGGTGGTAGCGCAGTTTATAGAACTCTTCACATGGTCGAATCTGGATAAGATACTCGCTATCAATGGTGCAGAATTTTTACGGACCACAGGGTTAACAGGGCCGGTATTATTTACACTTTACATGATCATTGTGGCTCTGCTCAATATTTTCCTGGGAAGCGGATCAGCCAAATGGGCCATCTTTGCACCCATTTTTGTCCCCATGCTTGCACAGTTGAATTACAGTCCTGCTTTTGTACAGCTTATGTATCGTGTGGGAGATTCCATTACCAACTGCGTTACACCCCTTTATGTGTATTTCCCGTTGCTTCTAGGATGGATACATAAATACGATAAGCGAATAGGCATTGGTACTGTGGTTTCATTGCTGATTCCATATGCCGTTATCCTGTTTATAATGTGGGTAATACTCTTGTTTGTATGGTACGGACTCAACCTGCCTATCGGTGTGGGTGAAGGAATCTACATAAACTAAAAATATTATTTATTAAAATACCACCGGCATGTATTTTTAAAATAACCGGTGGTTTTTTATAGCAAACAGGTTCCTATTCACTCATCAAAATATGGAAATTTAAAACTATCTTTACGGCCTTCAAAATTTAAAACATGACAGCCATGTATCACAGAAAAATCAATTTATTCACTTTAATCGCGGTTATTACGATGACGATAGTTAGTTGCCAGATTACAGGCAAACAAGAACTTACCGATGGTTATCCCGTGCATCATGGAGATGACCTGGGTGTACACTATTCGCCGGAAAAGACCACTTTCAGGGTATGGGCACCTTCCGCCGAAGAAATTACAGTAAAATTATATGATCAGGGTATCGATGGAAATTTACTTGAAACCCTGTCAATGGAGAAAGACATTAACGGAACCTGGTTGCTTGAACTTGAAGGCGACTGGAAAGATAAATATTACACCTACCAGGCCCAAATTGATGGAGAACTCAAACTCGAAGTTCCCGACCCCTATGCCCGTGCAGTGGGCGTAAACGGAAACCGGGGCATGATAGTCGATCTGGCTTCAACAAACCCTGAAGGATGGGATATTGACGACCGTCCGGAATTGGAAAGTCCTGCCGATATTGTAATCTGGGAGATCCATATGCGCGATTTTTCCATTCATCCCAGTTCGGGTATTGAAAATCGCGGAAAATACCTGGCCTTTACAGAAACCGGTACCCGCAGCCCCGAAGGAGAAAAAACAGGTATTGATCATCTTGTGGAACTGGGTATAACACATGTGCATCTGTTACCCGTTTACGATTTCTTTACCGTTGATGAAACCCGCCTGGATGAGCCGCAGTTCAACTGGGGTTATGATCCAAAAAACTATAATGTCCCCGAAGGTTCTTACTCTACAGATCCTTATGACGGAAATGTGCGGATCAAAGAATTTAAACAAATGGTACAATCGCTTCATAATAATGGCATAAGGGTTATTATGGATGTTGTATATAACCATATGTTTGATGCCGGTACATCAGCTTTTGAGAACCTGGTGCCAGGATATTATTTCCGAATGAATCAGGATGGTACCTTCTCCGATGGAGCGTCATGTGGCAATGAAACTGCATCGGAAAAAGCCATGATGCGTAAGTTTATGATTGAGTCGGTAAAATACTGGGCCGAGGAATATCGTATTGATGGCTTCCGTTTTGATTTGATGGGATTACACGACATTGAAACCATGAACCTGATCCGTGAAGAACTTCATGCCTTTGATCCTGATATTTTCATTTACGGAGAAGGCTGGACTGCAGGTAATACTCCTCTGCCTGAAAATGAAAGAGCTTTAAAAGCCCACGCTGCCCGTCTCAATGGTATAGCTGTTTTTAGTGATGATATTCGTGATGCCATTCGAGGCCCCTGGTACGATAATAATGCACCGGGTTTTATGGCCGGAGAACGCGGACTGAAAGAAAGCATTAAATTTGGTGTAATAGCATCTACAGAACATCCCCAGATCAATTACCCCGCAGTTAACTATTCTGATGCTCCTTATGCTGCTAATCCCCTGCAAACCATTACCTATGTGACCTGCCACGATAATCCATGTCTGTGGGACAAGATTGAATATACCTGCATCGATTGTTCAAAGGAAGAAATGCTCGACCTGCAGAAATTTGCCAATGCAATTGTGCTTACATCGCAGGGTGTACCCTTGCTGCATGCCGGTGAAGAAATCAAGCGCACTAAATTTGGCGAACATAATACCTATAACCTTCCCGATTCAATCAACCAGTTGGTATGGCATAACAAGCATAAATACAGAGGTGTATTTGACTATTATAAAGATCTGATTCAACTGCGCAAAAACCATCCGGCTTTACGTATGCCCACCACTGAAATGGTTCAGCAGCATCTGCGTTTTTTTGAAATAGAACA
The DNA here is from genome assembly GCA_964465275.1 of uncultured Bacteroidales bacterium. Classification (GTDB taxonomy): domain Bacteria; phylum Bacteroidota; class Bacteroidia; order Bacteroidales; family UBA7960; genus SKVR01. The sequence goes on from CAYXIT010000073.1 coordinate 13,421, forward strand.
ACCACTCCTGGTTGGTTTTCATATTAGTGACCACGCAAACGGTGATAAATGGAAAGATATCCTGGTGTTCTACAATGCTAATGCTTACAATGTGGAAGTTGATCTTCCCGAAGGTGACTGGACAATAATTGCTACCAAATACTCCATTGAAGAAACGGGTTCAACAGTTGATGGATATAATCAGGTGCAGAATGGCAAAACCAGTATTCCCGACAGATCTATTATGATACTTGTGGATAAGCCAAGTGTTTAATTAAGAAACCCATCAGAAAAATGGCCCGGGATAAGTGAAATTACTTTCGGGCCATTTTTATTATGTGAGACTTTTATTAAGCTTATGATAAATCTTTTTAACTGAATCAAACAGGAATTAAAGCAAATATATAGTTATACATCACCCAAATCCTTTAATTCTTCAGGAATTCTTTCCTTAAATGAATTATCAAAGTTCATTACCGGATCCTGACCTAACCTTTTTAAAATTGCCTGCCCTTTGTCAGGATGAAGCACAAAACGAATAAATTTTTCTGCAAGTTCCGGATTTCGTGATTTATTCGGAATGGTAAGTCCATAAACCATGGCTTCCCCATATTCAGTGATGGTTTCACCGGGGCGGGTACCCAGGGTTTCAATACTTACATTACGATACCAGTCGTTAAGGGCAAAATCACCCAGTGCAAGGCTGTCAGGCAATTCCAGGTATTCAAGACCATGCTGAACAGCAACACTCTTGTAAAGAAAAATGTAATCGATGTGATTATTTTCAAGGAGTGCGATAAGATCGGTTTCTTTGGGTCTTATGTTATCAGTGTCCTTTTCAAGCAATTGCCTTGCAAAACCTTCTTTATCATATTTTTTTTCTGCAAGTTTAATAGTAAACACGCTACGTACTCCGCAGGGGTCCATGTCAGGATTACTTCGGCCGTATTTTACATCGGGTTTCATAAGGATATCCATCCAGTTGTCCTGATTAATTTCTGATGCATATCGTGAACGAGGGGTATGTACGATGGAAAGCTCATTGGTAGCAAACGGAAGGTACCAGGTTGCATGATCGGGAATAAGCATATTTTCTATACCCATATAATCAGCCGACAAAAATAAATCGGCAGGCGTATTAATATCAATTACTCTTCGTGCCCCTGCCTTACTTCCCCAGGCTTCAGTCAAAACCTTAACATCAGGGTTTTCTTCGCGAAATGCTTTCGATATCTCATGTACAGGCAAAGTAAGGCTGCCGGCATGAATGATGTGCAGAGTATTTGAATCATCTCTTTTGCTACCTGTACTACAGGCATTGAAAACAAAAATTGTTAGTATGATTATTCGTGTTATAATCAGATTTCTCATAAGTTTTCTTTTAAATGTAATAATTAAAAAGAACAGTTATCTTCAAATCTAAGTTACTTATTTTATTGATAAAAAAGACCGGGCCTGTATGAGCACCCGGTCTTTGAATCGCCGTTAAAAATTGAAATTTTGCACGGTTCAGAGATTTACGACGACGGTATTAAAAGGAGTATTTCAATTCTGCATTTATCATTCTTCCCGGAGCAATCATGTTGCGTGAGTCCACATAATCCTGGTTAAAAAGGTTATGAACCTTAAATGCTACAGATAGACCACGAAAAACAGGACGCCACAAATGAAGATCAATATAGTTGAAAGCTTCTATTTCTTCTGTATTAACATCGTTGAGCCATTGAGCGCCTTTATAATTGAAGGAGATCATCGAATTAACAATATTATTGCGCCAGATTAAAGATGTGTGAAAAATATCCCTGGGCTGATATACCAGTTCTTTGCCTACAAGATCGTCATCCTCATTGGGGTCAAGTACTCTGAATTCTTTTATTTCAGTATGGGTATAGCTGTATGATACAATCCAGTTCAAACCGGTTCTGATACGAAGCTCAGCAGAAAGTTCTGCACCCGAAATTTCCACCCTGCCAATATTATCTTTTATACGGATGGGACGTGTGCGGTTATTAAGTACCAGAGAATCACCTGTTGCAATATAGGCATGATAATCACGCCCCAGTGCATAAAACACAGCAGGAGAGATTGTAAGAGATCTTCCGATGAAAATGTCCCCACCCAATTCAAAATTATCAAGGTACTCAGGTTGAAGATCAGGATTTGCCAGTTTCATTCCCCCTGAAATACGGCCTGTACGACACATATCATCCAGTACAGGTGCTCTGAAACCTCTGCTGTAACCGGCGTAAATACGAAAACCCTGCGGGATATGATATTGAGCGGAGATCCGTGGACTCAAAGCTGAAAAGGATGCATCATCCAATTCACCGGTAAAATCCTGCAAGAAAGCGGTTTCACCTGTAGGATCCTCCACCAGAAATGCTCCGTCATAAAAACCTGCATGATCAAATCGTATGCCGGCGAGTAAACTGAAAGGAGTTTCACCTATATTTATTTCATCCTGAAGATACAAACCCAGCTGATTCATTTTGCCCAGATTAAAAACCTTATCTGTTGACGTTATATAAAGATCGGCTCCGTCAACTGCACCATGACGGATATCCGCTCCGGTTGTCAAAGTATGAGATTTCCCAATACTAACAGTATATGACGAAAGAAACCCAAGGTCATCTCTCAAAGATTCCACATCGTAACGGCTAATAACATCATTTCTCATATTTTCCCTTATATTCTGATAGTTTTCTCTCTGTCCATATAAGGTTATTTGAAGCTGGCCTGCATTCTCAAACGCGCCTCTGTAGGCCACTCTCCCGTTAAATGTAGTATATGTATTGTAAGCTCCTTCGGATGCTGCAAGGCTTTCATTATCAAAACCAAACCCCGTAAAGTTGGAACCGGTACCTCTTTTACCTGAATAATATGATACTGAGCCTTCAATCATTTGTTCATTGGAGAGAAAATAACCGGCACTCCCACCTGCCTGGTATTCTTCAAGAAAAGAAGCGACAGAGAATTCGTCAATCTCATCAGCAGGTGTTGTGATATATCCGTCACTCATACGGTACCGGCCATTAATTCCCCAGAAAAGATTGTTATTACGCCCCCCGATATTTGCCTGGGTGTTGGCTGTTTCAAATGTACCATAGCTCTGGCTCAGAGAACCTTCAATGTTTTGTGAAGGAGTGGGTGAAATCATGTTTATCACTCCACCCATAGCATTACCCCCGTGGATACTGGATCCGGGGCCTTTCATAACTTCAATCTGCTCTATGTTTACTGCATTGATAGCGTTCCAGTTTACTGACCCGCCATCGGTTTTATTTACCGGTACCCCATCTACCATTACAAGAGTGCGACCTGCCTCACTTCCCATACCTCGCATAGAGACGGTTGCTGATCCAAGAAACGAAGCACCGCGGCTTACAGATACTCCCGAAAGCACCCTCAGGTAATCATCAGCCGAGAGTGCAGGTATGGCTTCAACCTTTTCCTTTTCAAGTACATCAACTCTTACCGGTACTTCATACTTATCTCGTCGGCTGCGCGTAGCTGTTACGATTACTGTACCCAGCTGACGTAATTCAGGACTTAAAGCAACAGTGAGTATTCTTTCATCTGCTCTTAATATGACTTCCTTGCTTTCATAACCTACAAAACTAATTTCAAGAATGGTACTTTCTCTTTCTTCAATGCGAAGAGAAAAGCTACCATTAAATGCACTCGTGGTGCCTGTTTGGGTACCTTTTACTTTAATAACGGCTATCTGGAACGGGTATATAGGAGCGGCAAAGTGCTTTTTGCACAAAGGAATTATGTA
>CAYXIT010000074.1:0-1213 GCA_964465275.1 uncultured Bacteroidales bacterium
ATACGTATCATTGAAGCAGGTGCTGATTACGTAAGAATTTCAGCACCAAATATGGAAGCTGCTTATAAACTGAAAGAAATCAAAGCAGGTTTAAGGGCCGCAGGTTTTGATCATCCTCTCGTTGCCGACATTCATTTTAACCCCGATGTGGCTTTACTGGCAGCACGCTACGTAGAAAAGGTAAGAATAAATCCGGGAAATTACATACGTGGAATATCAGGGAAAAAAACAAAATATACTGAAGCCGAAAAGGAAGCCGAGCTATCAATGGCTCTTGAAAGAATAAAACCCCTTACCAATGTATGCCGGGAAAATGGAACGGCCATCCGCATCGGTACCAATATGGGGTCACTTTCACCACGAATTTTACTTCATTATGGCAACACCCCCGAAGGTATGGTAATGGCAACCTTTGAATTCCTGCAGCTTTTCAGACAATTAAATTTCGACAACCTGGTTGTTTCGCTAAAAGCAAGCAAGCCCATGATCATGGTGCAGGCATATGAGCAGATGGTTGAGAAAATGATACAAAACAATATGTCATATCCATTGCATATTGGTATAACAGAAGCCGGTGAAGGAGAAAACGGACGCGTTAAATCTGCACTGGGCATTTGCACACTTCTTAATAAAGGGATTGGCGATACACTCAGAGTTAGCCTTACCGAAGAACCCGAACTGGAGATCCCGTTTGCAGAAAAAATTTCCGCAAAATACCAGCATGATTTTACCCGGATTCAAAAAGGTTTTGATCTGCAAAGATCTGAATATTCAAACATCGATGTTTTCTTTGGAGAAACCAAACTAAAAGCCGTTGTTGTTGCTACTGACAGAAGATCAAAGAAAGACTCCGATGAAAGCAAAAGAGATAAAACATCACAATACAAACTTCTTCCCGATTTTATTTATACCTCCAACCTTTCAGAACCTGAGGATTATCCTGACCACAAATATCTGGTTGATAAGAAGCCCGCTGATGCGAAGTCTGCTGATAACATATGGCTGCTTGTTAATGCAGAGGAACTGGCGAAAACAGGGAGGATACCTGAACAAAGGTACTTTCTGCAGTTTGATGCTACTGCAAAAATAAAAAGTCTGCCCGATAATCTTTTTCCCCTGCCGGATGCTGTTGTTTTACATTTTAATAATGGTGGCAATGGTAATGATTTTAAAAACCTTTTAGAAGCGTCAGGCGAAAAGCAAATACCTGTAA
>CAYXIT010000074.1:1223-11406 GCA_964465275.1 uncultured Bacteroidales bacterium
CATTTGATGAAAAAGACCCGGAGCAAATTTTGATTGAAACATCCCGACTGTTTGGGGGCTATCTTCTTGAGCAGAAAATCGGCGGTTTGTGGCTTGAAACCCTGCTCCCCGAAGAAAATACCACAGATATCTGCTTTAGTTTTTTACAAACATCCGGTTTACGTATAACGCGCACAGAATATATTTCATGCCCAACTTGTGCCCGCACATCCTTTGATCTTCAGAGTGTTCTGCACCAGGTACAGGAGCACTTTTCCGGTATCCCGGGTTTAAAAATTGCAGTTATGGGATGCGTTGTAAACGGCCCCGGCGAAATGGCCGATGCCGATTTTGGTTTTGTAGGCACCGGTGCAGGAAAACTTCATCTTTATAAAGGAAAAACTCCCCTGGTAAAAAATATACCTCCTGAAAATGCTGTGGCAAAACTATCAGATATTTTAAAAGAAAATGGTTATATCAAATAAACAGGTTGTAACAATCACCTTTAAATAATCTTTATGAAAAAAATCAGGCCGAAAATCACCTATCTAATCAGTGCCGGTTTTTTTATCGTTTTTGTAGGTTTTCTGGGTATTATCCCTTTCAGGGCTATGTATGTTTTTTCTGATTTTCTTGCATTCATGCTCAGAAAGGTATTCAGATACCGGTTTAGTGTGATCCTGAAAAATCTTCATGAATCCAATCTTGAAATTGATGACAGAGAAAAGAAAAAACTGGTAAAGGACATTTATAAAAACCTTTCCGATATTATTGTTGAAGGGATCAAAAGTTTTACCATGTCAGAAGCATCGGTGCTAAAACGGCATAAAGTTTTAAATCCTGAAATCGTACTGCCGTTTTATGAAAAAAAGCAGAGCATGATACTTGTAACCGGACATATTTGCAACTGGGAGTGGGGAAGTTTATCTGCCGGTCTTTACACACCTTATCACATAACAGCCTTTTACAAGCCGCTGAGAAATCCATATATTGACAGGTTTCTGTCGCGAACCCGGTCACGGTTTGGCACAACCCTGGCATCCATAAAAGAAACCGGCGCAAGTTTTGAGCGGCAAAAAGGCACCCCTACCCTTTTCCTTATGGCTGCCGACCAGAGCCCTTCAAAAATACAGTATGCCTATTGGATTGAATTCCTGGGTCGCGAAACAGCCTTTTTACACGGGCCGGAAAGACATTCCAGGATTAATGATCTCCCGGTGCTTTTTACTGATATAGCAAGAGTTAAAAGAGGCCATTATGAAATAAAGCTTTCAATACTGACCAGTGAACCTCAAAAACTGCCCGAAGGAGAAATTACAAGGAGATATGCCGGAAACCTGGAGCAGGTTATAAAAGAAAACCCCTCGAAATGGCTATGGTCGCACAAAAGGTGGAAACACAAACGGAAAAAAGAATAAAACGGGCCCCGCTTTTAATCAGGTGTACATTTCTTCAATCAAGTGCCTGTAAGCTTTCTCAATAGATCTTCTCCTTAACTTCAGGGTGTTGGTCATTGTACCTGCTTCAATACTGAACGGTTCGGTAAGCAATGTAAATTTTACAACCCTTTCATAGGGCGTAAGGTTCTGCTGAAGCTTATTAAAGCGGTTTTCAAAAAGCTGGTAAATACCGGGTGACTGAACAAGATCTTCTTCATCAATGTATGAAATACCAATATTACCGGCCACCTGCTTCAGTTTTTCTATCACAGGCACCACCAAAGCCGTAACATACTGCCTGTTATCGCCCACTACGATTATATGTTCAACAAGTTCATCATGCGACAGCAATAACTCAAGCTTTTGCGGCGAAACATATTTACCGACCGAAGTTTTCATAAGATCTTTAATGCGGTCGAGCATAACAAGGTTGTTCTGATGATCAAGGTATCCCTCATCACCTGTTTGAAACCAACCATTTTTCAAGGCCTCTTCTGTCTCCTTTTGTTTCCTGAAATAGCCTTTGAAAACACTTCTTCCTTTAACCAGTATTTCTCCATTCTCAGATATAAGAACATCTACACCGGGCATTACCGTTCCACAGGTGCCATAATAATAACGATCAGCTTTAAAGCATGAAACTGTTGCCGTTGTTTCTGTTGCCCCATATCCATAATTGACAAAAATACCCATGGCGTGAAAAAACTTAAGCACCTGGGTGTCAATGGCAGATCCCGAACACGGCATGGTTTTGATCTTTCCACCGAAAATTCCACGGAGTTTCTTCAATACGAGCAAATCAGCAATTTTATGCTTCCACTTCAGCCCAAAAGGTAAATTTTGCCCCCGGCATTCGAATTCAATAACTTCATGGCCCTTCTCTATCGACCAGTGAAAAATTTTCTGCTTAATTGCAGGCCATTTTTCTGCTTCATTATGGATGGCTTTGAGTGTTTTATCAAAAAACCGGGGCACAGTGCACATCAGAGTTGGCTTTACTACTGGCAGTACATCAATAACTTCTCTTGGATTTTCAAGAAAAACATTAACTGCACCGCAATGCAAAAGGTACTGGCTCCATAGACGCTCAAAGATATGGCTCAAAGGCAAAAAACAAAGCGAAACATCTTTTTCGCTCACATTAAGTCTTTTGTCATGTATATGAAAACAAAACATGAAATTATCATGTGTAAGCATTGCACCTTTGGGTTCTCCCGTTGTTCCTGATGTGTAAATAATTGTAGCCAGGTCTTCTGCCCGGTAATTATCTTCTACATCTTCAATGGTAATATTTACTTTGTTTTCAGCAGGTAGTTCAAGAAAATCATTAAAACATATAATACGTGAGTCTCCACTCTCAATATTATCGAAGACTATGATTTTTTCCAGGGAAGAACCTTCATCCATGAGTGAAAGAACAAGCTCCAACTGGGCCTTGTCTCCCACAAAAAGAATTTGCATGCCGGTTTCATCAACAATATACTTTACCTGTTCTCTTGATGCGGTGGCATAAAAAGGAACCACAACGCCACCTGCTGCAAGTATACTCAAATCGGTTAACAACCATTCGTACCGGTTGGAACTAAATATACCCACCGGTTCATTTTTGCTGCATTTTAGTACAGTCAGGCCTGACAGAACATTATCAACCATTGCCTTCACCTGCTTCCAGTTTAAAGACTGATAATGATTGTCTTTATCGCGATAACGAAAAACCTCCTTTGTACCATACTTTTCGGCACGATTCAAAAACATTCTTACGATGTGATCTTCCATAGGCTCATTGATGGTGGCTAATGATGTCGATTAATTAATCAAATGTATAATTTTTTTCGAAATAAATATCCTTACCTGAATAAATAACAGGAATTTTACGAATACTAACTGATCGAATGTAGGATTTTTTCAGGAATACACGGTAACTGTAAGTTTTCTTGAACCTCCATGGTTTCTGAATTCACACAGAAAAATTCCCTGCCAGGTACCCAGTTTTAGATTGCCATCAGAAACAGGTATCGTTAATGATACGCCTGTAAGACCCGATTTAACATGTGCAGGCATATCATCAGGACCTTCAAGTGTATGTTCCAGAAAGGGAAGTTTCTCAGGCACAAGGTGGTTAAACATGCTTTCCATATCGGTTAAAACGGAAGGATCGGCTGCTTCATTAATCATTAACCCGGCAGATGTATGATGGATAAACACATTTACTAAACCCTTATCAGGTAAGTCAGGTATTACTTCGAGAATATTCCGGGTTATGATATGATAACCACGTTTGAACGCCGGCAATCGAATTTCAAATTGTTCTATCATTTATAGTTTATTTTGTCGTGTTATTGACTTTTGGTTTGATGACATCACCGGAAAATTACTTGACATTTGCAAATGGCATAAGTTTTCTGGTCGAAATATTTTGAAAATTTGCAGAATCATAATATCTTCACAGATACAAATTTACAAACCTAAATTATAAAAAACCATGATTAAAAAGATATTATTTGTTTTATTGCTGGCAGGTACGAAATTTTTAGCTGCACAAGACTGTAACATGTATATTCCGTTTGAAGAAGATAAAGGATTGCAGTACCAGATATTTAACAACCGCGACAAGCTCCAGGGAACACAGGATATGATAATTAAAAATGTTGAAAAGCATAGCGACTATACAGAAGCCGTTATGCATGTTACTTACCTTGACAACCGCGATCGTGTTCAGCATGAAGGAGAGTTTGGCATTACATGCAGGGGAAATGAACTGATCATCGATATTCAGTCTTTTATTGATCCTGCCCTTCTGGAAGGTTTTCAGGGAATGGAGATCCAGATTTCATCAACAGATGTAATTATTCCCGGTGATATTAAAGTCGGAGATGTTTTACCAGATGCAAAACTTGAAATGTCAGTAAGCAGTAGTGGCATGAAAATAACTGACTTTACTGTAAATATTACTGACAGGAAAGTTGAAGCCATGGAAAGTATTACCACTCCTGCCGGAACTTTTGAGTGCTTTAAAATCACCTATCAAAACGAAATTGACAGCCGCACTATGGGAATCTCATCAAAGCAGTCAACCCGTGCGGTTGAATATTTTTCTCCGGGCGTGGGTAATGTCAAAAGTGAGCAATATGATAAAAGAGACAGACTTGATAGTTATACCGTTTTAAGCAAAATTTACTAGAAATATTAAACATTTTTTATGATCCCAGACAGTTGAATGATAGCTGTTTGGGATTTTTTTATATTATTTTTTGAAAAAAAATTTGTTATACGAAAAAATTCGTAATACATTTGTTACGAAATTTATCGTACTAATATGAGTCAGAAAAAATATATACCTACCGAAAGCGAGCTCTCGATATTACAGATTTTATGGGACAAGGGCGAAGCCACTGTAAGGGATGTACATGAAGTACTTGAGCAGAAAAAAGATACCGGATACACCACTACTCTGAAAACCATGCAGATAATGACTGAGAAGGGCTTACTGGTTCGAAATACTGAAAGTCGTACACATATTTACAAGCCTGCATTAAGTCGGGAAAAGGTTCAGAAAAATTTTCTGGATAAAATGTTGAATGGCTTGTTCAGGGGTTCTGAAAGTCGCCTGGTTATGGGTGCCCTTGACAAGAAAGAACTATCTGAGAAGGAACTAATCGAAATCAAAGAATATCTTAAACAATTTGAAGACAAATAGTCATGAGAATTCTGGAGTACATACCTGAGCCCTTTACAAACGCTTTGTCATGGAGTATTCTTCACTCATTGTGGCAGATAATTGTAATTGCAATTCTTTGGCAGATCTCTTTATTGTTTGCCCGCAAGGCTCCGGCACATGTAAAACAAAACCTGAGCATTTTTGCCATGCTTACCATCCCTGTAGTATTCCTGATCACTTTTTTTAAGCAATACCAGATTTATAGCAAAGCACAGCGCATCGCATTTCTTGAATTTGAAGGAGCAGGCAGTCAAAGTTTTGATACAATGAGTTCACTATTTATCCTGCCCAAGGAAAGTAACATATTTTCACAGTTCATGGATACCTATACCCCACTTATTTTCTGGATTTACATTTCAGGCATTATTATTCTTTCTATATATTTTCTGTTGCTATACAATAAATTCCTGGTATTAAAAACAAAGAACTTAAGTCTGCCTCCCCCTGAATGGAACGATACAATAAACAGGGTGCGGGAAAAGTCAGGGATCAGAAAAATAGTTATGGTACGATTATCTTCAGGCGTAAACGTACCTCTTGTAGCAGGTTTCTTCAAACCCATCATATTGTTTCCGCTGGCAATTTCAGCATCTTTAACAATGCAGGAGGTCGAAAATATCTTACTCCATGAATTTTATCATATCAAATGCAGAGACCCCTATATTAATGCCCTTCAGTTTGCCATTGAAATTATCTTCTTTTATCATCCCTGTACATGGTGGATATCGCGAAACCTGCGAGTGCAAAGAGAAGCCAAGGTAGATGAATGGGTGGTAAATCAAACCAACAATCCGCTTAATTATGCACAAACTCTTTTAAATCTTGAAGAAAAACGACAAAAGCCCTTGCAACCGGCATTGTCGGCCAGTTCTTCAAAAAACACATTATTAACCCGTATTAAAAACATTATGCACATGAAAACAAGAAATTTTAAAACCGGACAAAAACTGGCAGCAATAGCTGTAATAGCCCTTGCAACCCTTTCACTCGCGTGGATCAACCCACCGTCATTTCTGGCCTACAATCAGGTTAAAATGCCATCAGAAATCATTAGTCAACAGTTGGATGAAACTGAAACTACTGTAAACAATGAAATTATCCTTGCCGATACGCTGCCATCTGAACCCAACCACATAGTCCTGGAAAATGGGAAAACAGTTCATTGGAATGAGTTATCGGAAGAAGACAAAGCAGAGATCCGTGAAGCCATGGAAGAAGCACGTATCGCCATACGTGAAGCAATGGAAGAAGTAAGAGCTGAACTGAATTCAGAGGAGATGCAGGAAGAAATACGCCAGGCTCGTGAAGAAATCCGTCAGGCTCTTGCCGAAGTAAAGGCTGAGATGAACAATGAAGAGTTCAGAGCAGAAATGCAACAGGCCCGAGAAGAAATCCGCAAAGCCATGCTGGAAATGAATAAAGCAATGGAAGATGAAGAATTTAATGCGGAAATGGAAGAAGTATCAAAGGAATTACAGAAGGTTTTTGAAGAACTGAATTCCACCGACTGGGAAGAATTCGGTAATAACCTTGACATTATACTGGAGGAAGTTGGAAAATCACTTGAAATCGTCGGTCCAACACTGAACGAAGTTTTTGAAAACTTAGATCTGGAAGAACTTCTCAAGGAGATTGAAAATAATCTTGAGGAAATTGAGGAAGAACAACAATAATATTTCTCAAGAAAACTTAATTCTCCTGTCCTGCCTGCATAAATATTCAATACTGGAATAAAACATCAGAAATAAACTCATCTGTTATTAATATTCATCAGGTAGGACAGCTTAACACCCAGGAACTGATTTTGTGTGGCCTGTAGCCCCGGAGCATTATTTTCAGAAAATAAATTGCTCATTCCCTGGCTGAATCTGAAGTCAAGCTGAATAACACCATGCCGGGTAAGCCTGTTTACACCAATTCCGAAAGTAAGATCCAGGGCGAATTTGTTATCTATACCGGTATTATAATATTCCTTCATCAATTCTTCATTGTCGATATCTATTGTTTCCTTTTCTGAAACACTGTAAGAAATCGTGGGTCCGCCGATGATAAAAAACCTGGTTTTATTTTTTCCAACATCAAAATGCGACAGAAAAGGAAGCTCGATATAATTTATTTGCCGGCTATAGAAATTTGCAGAATCCGGTAGTTCATCCCAACCCCGTTGAGTAAAATTCAGTTCCAGTTGTATGCCCCTGTTGGGTTCGGAGTAATATAAAAAAACCAACCCACCGTTAAGCCCTGATAAAAAAGAATAATCTGTTGAAACGGCCAGTATTCCTTCAACTGTAAGATCGGCATTCATCCTTGATACACCCGTTCCGGAATTTATCCCAACATAAAACTGATCATTAGAATCCTTCTGGGCTATTGCCTGAAAGCACAAAGAGATAAAAAGCAGTACAATTATTTTTTTCATTATTTGTATTTCCCGATATTGATAGATTTCTAATCAGAACCGGTATTGAAATCCGGCGCGTATTACCTGGGTTTCATAATAATCAACTGCACGAACGGCAAATCCGGTTCCATCTAATTCATACTTTTTTAACATGGTATTGAACACATCGGTGGCATTAATAAACACCTCCCCTTTGCCTGCAAGCACAGCCTTTGACACGCCAAAGTCAACAGAATACCTTTCATATATTTTGCCCTGGGGAATAATATCAGGTGCAAAATACACACCGGAAATCTGTACTTTAAAATCATTTCCTGGATTAATATCTGCATTCAGGCGGGCATTTCCAGTCCAGGTTGACTGTTCTGACTGCGAGAAAGTAATATCATAAGGATATGCATTGGTAATTGTAAAGGCATCTATACGGTTTAAATAATAATTGATATTGGCATCAAGTTTAAAAGCACTTCCAAACTGCCGGGCAACAACCAGTTCCAGGCCAGAATTGTATGCTCTGCCGGCATTTTGATCAACATACGTAAAACGATTGGTTTCGGGGATGTTTGTAATTATTCTTGTAAGAACATTATCGATTATACGATGATAACCGGCACCAAAAAGATAGCCGTTATCCCATGATTGCCTGTAGCCCAATTCCATAGAATTTGTGAACTGGGGTATAAGTCCGGGGTTCCCCATACTCAGCATTTCCGGGTCAGCATAGGTAGGGAAAACACGAAGATTTTTTTCTTCAGGGCGATCAACCCTGCGGTTGTAAAATGCACTGATTCGTTTGCCTTCACCTATTATCCATGTTGCCCGAACATTTGGGAACAAACCAAGGTAATCAAAACCATCACTCTCGTATACCGCATGATCAGGATCTACAAGATAATCAACACGCGCGTACTCTGCCCTGAGTCCCGCTTCAAGCTCAAGGGATGGCAGTTCATAAATATAATTACCATACACCGCTGAGATATAATCTCTGTATTCGGCACTGCCATCCAATCCCATATCAAGTATTGAATTGATACCGGGTGTAAATGTTATGAAATTGGGAAAAATGCGTGCCCTTTGTTTTGTTCCCATTTCAAGGCGCCCCGAACGTAAAGGCCTTTGATAATCTATCGTAAGATCAAAAATATTTTCGTCAGCAATCAAAGCAGTGGTATCAGTGCCCAGGGTTTCCGGGTTAAACCTTCTGTCAGAAAAATAAAATACTTCATCTTTTCGTCTGAAAGAATAATTAAAAGAAGAAGTAAATTCATGACCGGGTTCGTCAAAAAGATGCTTATGTGTGAGAGTAAGAAACAATGTTTGATTGATTTCCTCTTCATAATATTGCCAAAGCCGCATATATGCGTCTGTATTATTATTAAAAAAGGGCAGATCACCCAGATCAGTATAGGCTCTGTAATTAAACAGAGTAGAAAAAGTAAACAGATTTGAAGGATCCAATTCATAATCAAGCCCGGCCCTTATATTGTAAATGGGTTGCGTACGATTCTCAAGCCACTGTTGCTCAACAGGTGCATCATTGTCATATGTGCGTATAAAAAATTCATTCTTCATCATTTGGCGGTGATAGAGTAAATCACCATGTGCAAATAAATTCAGTTTATTCTTTCTGTAATTGATGCTAAGGTTCGGGTTGATTTTGGGAGTAAACCGGTACTGGTCGCGTATACCTTCAAGATTGGCCCGTTTTTCTGTAAGATTACCAAATCCCATAGTTAAGCCGGCCCTGCCATTCCAGCCGGAACGTTGTTCTTTTTTAAAAATAATGTTGACTACCCCGGCCATACCACTGGCATCAAATTTCGCTGATGGATTATTGATGATTTCTATACGTTCAACAGCAGATGCAGGGATGTTTTCAAGCCCCGACTGTGATCCCGTTCCTGTTATGGCAGTTTGTTTTCCATCAATAAGAATGGATACCTTATCACTTCCCCGTAAAAAAATCGTTCCTTCCTGATCCACGGTAATCCCCGGAAGGCTGCGCATAGCCTGCGCCACAGAACCACCTGCCTGTAAGATATTATCATCAATAGAATACACCTTGCGATCCATCGATGATAATACTTCTTCTCTCAGTCCAGTTACAGTAACCCCTTCCAGGGTAGTGCTACCTGCCGACATATATATATTTCCAAGATTGAGAAACTCGTTTAATCGGCCAACATGAAAAGGTAAAGAAGTATCTTCAAAACCCAGAAAACTGGCCGTAAGAATATAATCACCGCTTTTAATGCCTTTCATAACGAAAAGACCATTATCATTGGTGACCGATCCGGCTACAAAAGTACTGTCAGAAGACTGCATAACTACCACGTTTGCATAAGGTAGTGGTTCACGTGTATCTTGTGTGAGAAGAGTTCCTGATGCTGTGGCTTCAAATGTTTGTGAAATTCCTGAAAATGAAATAATAAAAAAACTGAATAAAATAAGTAACTTTTTCATATATCGTTGCTTTTTTTGCATAAAGAAGGTTCAAAATTAATAAATTAAAGCTCTATATATGTAAATCAATTTATTTATCGATTTTACTTCTTTTTGAGATTGTCATGATCAAATGGTCGTGTTTTTTTATTTGATTCTCACTCTCATCAACAAATCGGTTGTAGTCATATACAAATAATT
>CAYXIT010000074.1:11416-17160 GCA_964465275.1 uncultured Bacteroidales bacterium
ATCAGTATCAAAAGCACAATTGGCGGTTGATTTCCCGGTTTTAATGGCAGCAAGGTGTTTTCCTTCCGGACTGATAATTTGAACTCCGCCAGGCCCTGTAGCAAATATATTGCCGCTTTTATGAACTTTTAATCCGTCGGGTAATCCATTGGCATTTTCTGAAAGCGATTTAAAATCAAATAATACTTTTCCGTTTTCAAGTGATCCATCTTCGGCAATGCCATAGCTGTATAAAACGGGGTTTTCCGGATCAGATTGGTTGATATACAAAGTTTTCTCATCAAGTGATAATGCAACTCCGTTTGGCCAGCTCAGGCTGTCAATAAGCAAAGCAACATCCTTGCCGGAACTAACTTTAAATACTCCGTTTATCCCGATTTCTCCTGTTTGGTTTTCAGGTCGTCCATAAGGAGGATCTGTAAAATAAATATTGCCTGCACCGTCCATTACCAGGTCGTTGGGACTGTTAAATTTTTTTCCATCCCATGTGTCAGCAATGGTGATAAACTGCGCCTGTGGGTTTTTTAAATCAGCATCCATCCTTGCAATACGCCTGTCGCCATGCTGGCAGATCAACAATTTGTTTTCCTGGTCAAGAATCAATCCATTGGGACCTTTATCAGAATTTTTGTTTTCTTCGCCCGAATGACCTGCAGATTCCAGGTAAATATCAAGGCTGTCCTCTTCACTCCATTTGTATATTTTATTTGCAGGTACATCTGAGAATAATACAGCCTGCAATTCATCAACCCAGAGCGGGCCTTCACTCCACCAGAATCCTTTTGCCAGTATTTCAAAAGTGGCATTGGTATCAACAATTGAAAGAGCAGTTGAATCATATATTTCAATTTTTAACTGCTCTGTTAAAGGATCAATATCAGTGTTTTCAGATGAATCGGGTTTTTGCCTGTTATTACAGGCCGCGAATAGCAAAATTGAAATAATAATGCTGATAACCAATCGATTATACATGATCTAACATTTTAAGGATTATAACTGAGAATTACAAGTAAAAAGAGACCGGCTGGCGGTTACCATGCATATGCCGTTGGTGCTTCGCCACCGGGACCGGGGAATATCTCATCCAGCTTTTTCAATACCTCTTCATCCAGTTCAATGCTTGTCGCCCGAACGGCACTTTCCAGCTGTTCAATGGTTCGTGGCCCGACAATGGGCGCTGTAACCACCGGATTATGGAGCAACCATGCCAGTGCCACTTCTCCCGGCGGGTGGCCGATTTTTTTGCAAAGCTTCTCGTATTTCTCCAGTTTATCGCGTTTCTTTTCTATCTGTTCAGCCTGGTTCTTGTCATTGCGTCTTACCCCTTTACTTTTTTCGAGTGCTCCGCCCAAAATCCCGCCTGCCAGCGGACTCCATGGAATTAAACCTAATCCATAATGCTTACAAGCCGGAATCACTTCAAGTTCAAGCATCCGGTTATCGAGATTGTAAATACTCTGCTCACTTACCAGGCCCATAAAACCGCGTTTGGATGCTTCCTGGCATGCAGTGGCAATATCCCATCCCGCAAAATTACTGGAACCCACATAAACTACTTTCCCCTGTTTAATCAATGTATCAAAACTTTGCCATGTTTCATCCCATGGACAATCTCGGTCAATATGATGCATCTGGTATAAATCAATCCAGTCGGTTTGCAGCCGTTTTAAGCTACCTTCGCAATGTTTCCTTATTTTGTAGGCGCTCAGACTTCGTCCATCACTATTGACTTCAGGTAAATTGGCTTTGCGATCCACAGGATTGTAGACTTTTGTTGCCAATACTATAGCATCCCGGCGTCCTCCACCCTGTGCGAGCCATCGTCCGATAATTTCTTCCGTATAACCATGTTCCTCTGACCATCCATATACATCAGCAGTATCAAAAAAGTTGATACCCAATTCCAGTGCGCGATCCATGATTTTGAAGCTGTCTTCTTCACTGGTATGCCATCCAAAGTTCATTGTACCAAGACAAATATTGCTTACAAGAACTCCGTGATTTCCAAGTCTTTTATGTTTTACCGACATAATAATACCTCCTTAATTTTATTTTTAAATCTGCTGTAACGAATTTTTTTAATTTCCCATAAATGTAAGCATACTAATTTAGAATGTAAATATTGCATTACTTATCAAACCAATATATTTTGATTATGAAAAATTTATTACGGAATTATTTGCAACCGAACCACTGTTGAAATGTTTCACCACTGAACATTTCCTGCGAGTTTTAAATCTCTTGAAGAGTTACCTACCTGTATTTCGTAACTGCCGGATTCAAGCACCCATTTAAGTTCATCAGGGTGATAGTATTTAAAAGCAGACTCATCAAGTTCAATAATTACAGTAGCAGAAGCTCCGGGATCAAGGTGCACTTTTTCAAAGCCCTTTAATTCACGGATAGGTCTTTCAACAGAAGGTTGTTTGGGATGAATATAAACCTGAATAACTTCAGCACCTTCTCTGTTGCCGGTATTGGTAACAGTACATTCCACAACAATTTTATTGTCCTTTTTCGTCAGTTTCAGGTCTGAAAAAGCGAATGTAGTATAAGAAAGGCCAAAACCGAAGGGAAATACTACATCCTTATTGTGGGTATCGAAATAACGGTAGCCTACGTAAATATCTTCGGTATATTTAACCGTTTTATAACCCGGAAATTCACCAATGGAATGCGAAGGATATTCTTCATGAGAATTGGCAAAAGTCATGGGTAATTTCCCGGAGGGGTTTACTTCTCCGAAAAGTATCTCTGCTATGGCATTTCCTCCTTCCATACCGGGATACCACGCATGCATGTAGGCACGTGAGTCGGGCAACCAGTTGTTCATTTCCACATTGCTGCCTCCCATCAAAACGATGGCTGTCTGTTCATTAACACTGTTGATTTGCCTTATAAGTTCTTCCTGACCAAAGATCAGCTTCAGGTTCAGTTTATCGCGGGCTTCGGCGTCGTAGGTTCCTTCACCCCAGGGCATCCCTTCATGGCTGTGTATCCATCCACCTACAAAAATAACGGCATCGGCTTTTTCAGCCAGGGCAACAGCCTCCTCCATAAGATTTTTATTGGCCGTCCGGCCCAGCTCAACATCACGTTTGTTTTCTCTTGACTGAGAAGCTGCATCTCCCGATACCTCCATAAAAAGACTTTCATCGTAATAAGGTTCGTACCCTTCGGCATACAAAACTTCCACATCATCGCCAACAAGATTTTGAATTCCTTCAAGGGGCGTTATTTCGTAAAGGGGTTTTACCTGTGAACTGCCACCCCTTTCGGCAAAATGCCTGGTGGCATTGTGGCCAATTACGGCAATAGTTTTGATCTCCGATTTATCAAACGGCAATAAGCCATCGTTTTTTAGCAGCACAATACCTTCGCGTGCTACCTCCAGTGCAATTTGCTGGTGTTCAGGTACATTTCTTTTGCCCGGGCCATGATCACTCATTGCTGTGGTTCGGTGCATCAGGCTTAAAACACGCCGGACTTTATCGTCTACAAAACTTTCGTCTATCTCGCCGCTTTCAATCATTTCTTTAGCTGGCCTCGCCAGGTAAAACTCATCATATTCTGGATTGTTAAAATCTCTGAGCAATTCAGTACCCATCTCTATATCAGTGCCATAAAGCAACGCTTCGCGGGTATCTTTCACTGAAGCCCAATCGCTTAACACAACACCATCGAAGCCCCATTCGCCTTTCAATACAACATTGTTAAGGTATTGGTGATGCGTGGTATACTGACCGTTGATTTTGTTGTATGCTCCCATGATGCTCCATGCATTGCCATCCTGCACAACTGCCCTGAAAGCGGGGAAGTATATCTCGTGTAGCGCACGCTTACTGATGATGGCATCTATATTATGCCTGTCGGTTTCCTGGTTGTTGGCAGTATAGTGTTTGGGACAGGCAGCCACACCCTGCTCCTGTAAACCTTTTACATACCCTACGGCCATAACCCCTGTGAGGAAAGGATCTTCACTGAGATACTCGAAATTTCTCCCGTTCAGTGGGCTTCGAATAATGTTTATTCCGGGTCCCAGCAAAACATTTTTATTTCTCTCTTTGGCTTCATTGCCCAATACTACGCCATATTCATACCCCAGATCTTTATTCCATGTAGATGCCAGGCAAATCCCAACAGGAAGGTAAGTAGCTTTGTCGTCGGCATCCTCTAAGGCATACCAGCCGCGGCCATGTTCATGACGCACACCATGCGGCCCGTCAGAAAAAACAAGTTCAGGAATACCTAACCTGGGTACTCCACCGGACGTAAAAGAAGAACTGGCATGGATAAGATTTAATTTTTCATCTAGTGTCATAAGATTAATTAAAGAGTCAGCTTTTTCTTCAGATAGTACTGCCGGGGTTTTATCCCCGTTGGCTTTTTCACGCCCCGATTGGCATGAAATGAATAATACAGTAAAAGCAAAAACGGCAAAAAGAAATGATCTGTATTTCATAATTGTCAGCTATGGTGGTTTATATTAAATTCTCGGAAAATTTTATTTTTATCAGGAGCGGTTTCCTGGAAAAAAATAAAATTCTTATTTAAAAAAGCATCAAAGATAAGAAATTTATCATGAGGCCTGTTTAACTAAGTCCTTGAGATACAGATACGAAAATAAATATTATTTGCCCGAACAGCTTACTGCTTAGCTTTTCATGGAATTGATGGATTGTATTTCTCTTACTGATAAGCTTTTATCCATTGGATCTCCAGTTGAAATTCGCCTGTTTGGTTATCTGATATCATGATTCCCAGTTGCTGAATATCTTTTGGTGAAACGGGTCCTACGTTTCGTAATATTCGCCCTCTGAATACAGGTAAGAATTCATCGAAAGGAATAGTGATTGTTTGCCACTGATTTTTTTCGGTTTCAAAGTGATATCGGTATGATACTCCATCAAAACGATCATCCGTTCGCATTCTGAACTGGTATTTTTTGCCGTCTCCTTTTACCCGGATCATAATGCCTTGAAATCCGCCCAGTTGAAACTGCATAGCTTTTGTTCGGGTAGATGCAAATCCACCATTATTTTCCAGCGTAACATTTCCGGAGAAAACAGCGGTGTTTTTGTTACTCAGATAAAACCTGCTTTTTGAAAGACCGCCCATAACGCCATCATTTACAATCAGCCAGTCGTCCATATTTTCTAAAGTACTAAAGTCAAATAATACGACATCACCAGAATCTGTGGTGTTTGAATTTACATTACCATTCAGGGTCATAAGAAATAGTATTACAAAAAGAGTTGTTGAATAAGATATTAAAGTTTTATTTTTCATTTGGGAAATTTTCTGTGATCAGGTTTATATGCTTAAAAAAGTCAATATTTTTTCATAATATGACAATACAAATGCACCATAGTATAGCAATGGCATTCAGATTAAGTAAACCCTTTACTTACCATATTGTTCGTATTTCCAATCTGAAATTTAAAAGAATACTCTCCGGAATTTAATCTTATGGGATAAGATATATCCATTAGCCGGTATGGATCATCAGTTCATATTTTTTTGGTAAACAACAATCCACTTGTTTCAATTTTTCGTTTTTTTTTACCTTTTTTATTTTGGGGAGTATTACATCCCATGGCAGTTAAATCTGGTGAGGAAATATAAATGATTGTTTGTGGCTTTATATATTTATTCATAATGATGATAGTTTTCGGACATTATTACACCACAAAAAGAAATAAAACTAATAACAATAAACCGGCAAAAAGAATAATACTGTAAAT
>CAYXIT010000075.1:0-5819 GCA_964465275.1 uncultured Bacteroidales bacterium
GATGCATCAATATCGAGCACACCGGCCAGCATGGCAGGCTGATTGGCCACAATACCAACCGGCTTGCCGTTAAGACGGGCAAATCCGGTAATGATATTCTGCGCATAATGGGGCTGTACCTCAAAGAAATTGTAATCATCGGCCACTGCAGTGATGATCTCCATCATGTCGTAGGGCTTGTTGGGATCAGTGGGTATGAGATCACGCAGTTTGATCTCTTCCCTATGCGGTGAATCGGTGCATGGCTTCACGGGCGGATCTTCCATATTGTTCGATGGCAGGAAACTCATCAGTTCACGGATCATCATCATGGCCTGGTCATCATCGTCAGCCGTAAAGTGTGCCACACCACTTTTGGAGTTGTGGGTCATTGCACCACCCAGATCCTCTTTGGTAACATCCTCATGGGTAACGGTTTTGATAACATCCGGTCCGGTAACGAACATATAGCTGGTTTTACGGGTCATAAAGATGAAGTCGGTGATTGCCGGCGAATACACTGCGCCACCGGCGCAAGGGCCAAGAATGGCGCTGATTTGCGGTACTACCCCGCTTGCGCGTACGTTGCGCATAAAAATGTCGCCATAACCTGCAAGACTTTCCACGCCTTCCTGAATTCGTGCACCACCGCTGTCGTTCAGCCCGATCAAAGGAGCACCCATTTTTACGGCAAGGTCCATGATCTTGGTAACCTTATTGGCATTGGCACGACTAAGTGAACCACCAAAAACCGTAAAGTCCTGGGCGAAAACATAAACAAGTCTGCCATCGATTTTTCCGTAGCCGGTTACGATGCCATCACCGGGAATTTTTTCCATTTCAAAATCCTGGTTGCTGTTGGCAACGAATTTGTCAATTTCTACAAAGGTTTCGGCATCCAGCAGTTGATTGATACGTTCGCGTGCTGTTTTCCTGCCTGATGCATGAATTTTGTCAATCTTTTCCTGGCCACCACCCAGCTCGGCAGCCTTGTGCATTTGGGTGAGTTTGTCGATTTTTTGTTTTGTATCCATTTTTATAGTTTTTAAAGCCTCACGCAAAGTCGCAAAGTGTATCGCAAAGTGCGCAAAGAATTTAAAGGTTATTTACTATTCTGTGTATTCCGTCTTTTAAAAGTTTGGTTTTGAAATTTATAAGTAAACCAAGTTTTAGATTTGTTAATCTCAGGTAGGTTAATGTTTGTGCAAAATGAACCGGTAGTAAAGTTTCAAGTGATTTGACTTCGATAATTACTTTTCGCTCCACAAGAATATCAATTTTATAACCTACATCTTGTTTGATTCCTTTATAAACGAATGGCATTGGTACTTCTGTTTCGGTAAAAAACCCTTCCTGTTTTAAATCATATGCTAAAGCCGCATGATAAGCTGATTCCAGAAGTCCGGGTCCAATCGATCTGTGTATTTCAATAGCCACCCCGATAATTTTTCTGGAAATCTCGTTCTCTGTCATTACTCTTTTCAATTTACTTCGATAATCTTCGCGTTCTTAGCGTTTACCTTAGCGTCTTTGCGTGGAGCAATAAGGCCTCTGCGGTAAACTACTCCACCACCACCATCACCTTCTTAGCCTCCACAGTATCACCCTCTTTAACCCGGATTTCCTTTACTACACCATCTTTTTTCGCTTTGAATTCACTTTCCATTTTCATGGCAGAAAAAATTACAAGTGTTTGACCGGCTTCTACGGTATCTCCGATATTTACCGGAATTTTTACCACTTTACCGGGTATAGGAGCTATAACCGTATTTTCTGCATCCTCTTCGCTACCCTTTAGTCGGGCTGCCAGATATTTTGATTCCGCATCAATGATCTCGGTCTCATAACTATTCTTATACGTATTTATAGTGTATTTCTTGACATTTTCTCCGGGAATAAGTTCTATATTATAAGAGTTGTTATTATGAATGATCGAGAAAATACCTGGGTTTACCTTTTCAAAATCCAGCTGATATTCTTTATCATCAACTTTTATATTCACAAAAGTGCCATCCCATCCGAGCAGTTCTACCCGGGCAGTCCGGTTGTTGATTTTTACTTCGTACGACATAAGTTTTTCTGATTATAGTTTTAAAACACTTCTGATCCTGCTGTAATCTTTCCAGTTATTTTTTAAAGCAGTCATTTCTTTGGGAGATGCTTTACGAATTCTGTATATGTATTCAAGGAAAGCAGAAATGATCACCATATCTTCACAATCATCTTCGCAACCCGTATCATTTTTCATAAGATGATTAATATTTTCATCTATAAAATGGGTAGTGTAGTTCCCTTTTACAAAATCGGGGGCAGTCATTATATTTTCAAGGAAGTTGAGAGAGTTTTTTACTCCGGCAATTTTAAATTCCTGCAGTGCGCGAACGGTTCGTTCAATTGCATCTTTCCGATCGCGGCCCCAAACGACGAGTTTGGCTATAAGCGGGTCATAATAAATAGGTATTTCAAAACCCTCGTAAACATAGCCATCCACCCTGACACCAACACCGTAAGGAATAGTAATATGCGTAACTTTTCCGGGGGCAGGCATGAAATTATTGGTAGCATCTTCGGCATATACCCTGCATTCAATGGCATGACCGTTTTGTTTAAGATCTTCCTGTTTGTAAGATAGTTTCTCGCCTGATGCAATGCGTATTTGTTCCTTAACCAGGTCAACACCCACAACCCTTTCGGTAATAGGGTGTTCAACCTGCAGACGGGTGTTCATTTCCAGAAAATAGTAGTTGAGATTGTTATCTACAATAAATTCTATGGTACCAGCCCCTTCGTAATCTACAGCTTTTGCAGCAGCCACAGCAGCTTTACCCATTTCTTCACGGACGGCCGGTGTAAGAATGGGTGAGGGGGTTTCTTCAATGATTTTCTGGTGGCGGCGTTGCACAGAGCATTCACGCTCGAAAAGATGAATGACATTTCCGTGCTGATCGGCCAGGATCTGAAATTCGATGTGATGGGGCGACTCAATATATTTCTCAATATATACCGCATCATCGCCAAAAGCTGATTTTGCTTCTGAGCGTGCTGCACGTATCGAGCTTTTTATATCTGATTCTTTTTTAACCAGTCGCATCCCTTTACCACCGCCACCTGCCGATGCTTTGACCATTACAGGTAAGCCAATCTTCTGAACCGTTATTATGGCTTCTTCCTCTGATGTTATGGCTGCCTGTGTACCTGGTACAACAGGTACATTTGCTGCCATCATGGTTTTGCGTGCTGTAATTTTGTCACCCATCTGTGAAATGGCATATGGTCCCGGACCTATAAATTTTATCCCGGCTTGCTGGCATTTTTCAGAAAAAACAGCGTTTTCTGATAAAAATCCATAACCGGGATGTATGGCATCGGCTTTACTCTTTTGGGCTACTTCCAGTATTTTTTCCATGTTCAGGTAGGATTCGGAAGAAGGAGATGCACCGATATGATATGCTTCATCGGCATATAAAACATGCATGGCTTTGCGATCGGCATCTGAGTAAACAGCAATGGTACGGATGCCCATCTCACGGCACGATCGCATAATTCGCACAGCTATCTCGCCGCGGTTGGCCACGAGTACTTTTTTAATCATAGTTCGTCCTTTTGGTTTCGACTTCTTAATTGATATCTAAATTTACAAAACAAATTCCGAAAATCATGAAAAGATTTTCTTTTATCAAAAATTGTTATTGGGTATATCAAAATATTTTACAAAAATTTATTAACGTTTGATTTTTCAGCTTGTTCATTTTTACTTTTGTTTTATGACAAAATGACTGATAAAAACTATGGCAAAAGATTTGATAAACGCAGGTATCTAAATATTGACATGCATCATATTTAAAAAAGTAATTCATATAAATTCAATGATTTATGCGGGCCGGTAAAATTGTAACCGGCGAATAAAAAAAAACAGTACTATGTTAAAGGAAATTAAACAAGAGGATTTTGAAAAGGAACTACAACAGCATGAAAACCTGGTTTTAGACTTTTATTCAACTGAGTGCCCGCCATGTGAAGCTTTGGCTCCAAAATTTGAGAGTCTGGCAGAAGCTTATGGCAAGGATGTTCGTTTTGTAAAAATGTTCAGGCAGGGTAACCGCGAGCTGGCGGAAAAACTGGGTGTAAAATCTTCACCCACTTTATTGTTTTATAGCAAGGGACAGCAAACAGGCGATATGCTTATCGGAGGAATAAAAAAAGCAGATATCGTGCGTAACCTGGATGCTATGTTACCCGAAGAGAAAGTAAATAAAATCAAGTCGGAAATTAAACCTGTTGTAACACATACCGATGTAATTGTGCTGGGTGCCGGACCGGGAGGTATGGCTGCCGGTATTTACCTGGCGCAGGCCAAAATAGATACAATAATTGTTGATCAGGCACTGCCGGGCGGGCAGGTTTCCACAACCCACCAGGTTTCCAATTATCCCGGTTTTATTGAGCCGCAGCAAGGGTTTATGTTATCGCATTACATGTCGGAACAGTCAAAAGCAGCAGGAGTAAAGTTTAAGGTTGCAGTTGATGTTAACAGTGTTGATCTTATTAAAAAAGAAGTAGTTATAGATGGTTTTGAAACCATTAAGGCGAAAAAGATCATTATCTCAACAGGTGCATCACCCCGGTATTTGAATATAGAAGGAGAAAAAGAACTTTACGGTAAAGGGATATCTTACTGTGCAACCTGCGATGCAAAGTATTTTCATGATAAGGAAGTTATAATCATTGGTGGTGGAAATACAGCTGTTGAAGAGTCGGAATTCATTTCAAAATTTGCATCTAAGATAACTATGATTCAGCAGTTACCCATGCTAACTGCCAATAAATCAGCCCAGGAGCGTTGCTATGCTGACCCAAAGATCAATGTGATGCTGGAACATGAACCACGCGGATTTTATCGCAACGGTTCAGGAGGTATGCTGGTTAAGGTTGAAGATTTGAAAACCAAAGAAGTAAAAGACCTGGAAACTGACGGGGTATTTGTTTTTGTTGGAATGAAACCCAACACCGACATTATTAAAGATCCTTTGGAAACTGATGACTGGGGCTATATTAAGGTTGATGACGAAATGCGTACCAGCATTCCGGGAGTATACGCCGTGGGCGATGTAATCAGCAAGAAATACCGCCAGATTACCACAGCGGTTGGAGATGGAACAATAGCTTCCATAGCATGTACCAAAGAAATTGATAATTAAAAAAGAAAACGAGGCTGTCACAAAATTGCTTTCTGGTCGTTGAGCAGTTCGATAAACTCACTGTAAAACCTGTCGAAACGACTGCTGGATATTGTAAGATAACCGCTTCGACAAGCTCAGCGTCCATATAAAATTCTGCTTATGAGGCAGCCCGTTTTTTTACAAATATTTAAAATTATATCTATTAAATTCCTTTTATTTTTTCAACTCTTTCTTCTTCAGTATTGTTAAAGGGAATAGTTTGTTGTGGCTTTTGTTTTGAAGATCCCCTTTTATTATAGAAAATCTCAATATTTTCAAGCTCTTTAAAAAAAGTATTGCCGGTATCAGCAAAAATGATTTTAAACTCGTCGAGGTTGTATATATATACAATGGAATCATGTGCGTCGGTAATTTTCCAGGTTTCAGTATCTGCTAAATCAATATTATAGTATCCTTTTATCTCATTAAGCAGTTCAACCCTTTCAACATTTGATAAATTACCCAGGTTACATTCGATGTAAAACAACTTATTTTCAAAGAAATGAAATATTTTACGTTTTTTAATATTTTGTGAATCATAATAAATGCAATACTATTTAAATAGTTACGTTTTTTTAATGCGATTGCCCTGGATGCCGCGCCGATGCGGGGAGATGAGAA
>CAYXIT010000075.1:5829-13344 GCA_964465275.1 uncultured Bacteroidales bacterium
AACTCAGTCAGAGCTGAAAAACCGAGATAACTGATCTTGTATAGTAATATTTGTGTTTGAAGTAAACCTTTTGAATGGTAATCAATCAGGGGGTTTAGTAATTTTCGTTTTACACTTATGGATTTAGAACCAGGTTTCAGATAATCCTGAAAACGGATTTCTTTTTCTGTACAGATGTCCAGCCTTTTTCGGGCAGATTGATAGAAGTCAATGTATAGATCAATATCTTCATATTTCTTGTCAAGAATTCTATGCTGAGGATTAAAAGGATAATTAGGTTGTGTATTTTTAAAAAGAAAGGAGAACTCAATAGCAATTCGTTGAAGTAACTTTTTTAACATTTTTGGTCGTAGTTGTGTGCAAGCAAGTGCTTAAAATCAGGTTATTCTAATATTAAATATTCATTTTTAAAGGTAATAAGAATGATATCAGTAAAAATACGGTGATTTACCTGTTTTTCCACAATTACAATTTTTAACAATTGAGTTTTCCTGCAAGTGTCGGATAATGTAAGGCTTACATTTTATAACAGATGTTAGTAAAATACAATTATTATTCATTGTGATAGGCTTCTCCTTTAATAATGGTAAATGCTCTGTATAGCTGCTCCACAAAAAATAACCTGACCATCTGATGAGAAAAGGTTAACCGGGATAAAGATATCTTGTGGTGTGCTGTTTTCTTCACTGATTCATGAAAACCCCACGCCCCGCCCACAACGAATATAAGTTCACGAATACCGGTATTCATTTTCTTTTGTAAAAACTCTGAAAATTCTGATGAACTCATTTCCTTTCCTTTTTCATCGAGCAAAACAATGCAATCTGCTTTTAATATATGCTTTGTTAAAAGTTCAGCTTCCTTTTCTTTGATATCCTCGGGTGTAAGTGTTGCACTTTTTTTCACAGCAGGAATTTCCATAATGGAAAAACTGATGTAATGCTTAAGTCGCTTAAGGTAAATGTCAATGCCTTCTTTCAAATAGTTGTTCTCGGTTTTTCCAATGGTTACCAGAGTAATTTTCATGACTCAGCAGGTTGATGTATGATGTGAATGCATTTTAAGATCAAATTTCATTTCATTTTACTGCATATTTAATCTGTCCGAAAATAAGCATTTTTGCGTAATCTGAATCCTTGAAAAATCATTAACTTTACATTTTTCCGGTAATTTTTCATATGGTAGAAACCTATTATTTCATTAATTCTGTTTTTCAGTTTTGTGGCCGGGTTTTTGATAACATGCTTTTACGGAATATCATTCCGGATAAGTTTAACAACAATTTGAGATGAAAAATTTTGGTTTAGTATTTTTGATTTTTACCCTTGTTTTATTAACAGGAGTAAATTCCGCTTATTCTCAAAAAAAGCCTGCGGAAGTTGCCAAAGAAGTTTCCAATGCCATAAAAAATGGCAATGCCCGTGAGATAGCTAAACATTTCGGGTCAAATGTCGACCTGAATTTCCCCGAAAATGAAGGCACTTTCAGCCGCAATCAGGCTGAACTTATTTTGCGGAATTTTTTCTCAGAGAATGCACCTTCTTCTTTTACTGTGCAGCATGAAGGGTCATCAAGAGATGGTTCACCCTATGTCATTGGCAACTATCGTTCAAAAAAAGGTGATACTTACCGTGTATATTTTCTCATAAAAAATATTTCAGGTAATACTGTACTGCATTTGCTTCAGTTTGAAAAGCAATAGGTAATCAAACAAGAGCAATTACTGCAGCCATAAAAAATGACGATTGTAAGATTTCATATATCTTTACAGTCGCCTTTTTTTGTTATGGAAAAAATAGAAACTATTATTCAACAGGCATTGGAAGAGGATATTGGCAGTGGCGATCATTCCACGCTTTCATGTATTCCGGTTGATGCATCAGGCAAGGCTGAATTGCTGGTAAAGGAGCCCGGTATTGTTGCCGGGATGGAGATTGCTGCAATGATTTTCAGACTGTTTGATGCAAAAATGAAGTTTCGTCCCTTTTTCAGGGATGGTTCCAAAATTCAGCCGGGTAATATTTTATTTGAAGCGGAGGGCAAAGTCCGGTCTATTCTTCAATGCGAGCGTCTTGTGCTCAATTTCTTGCAGCGAATGAGTGGCATAGCAACCCGCACCGCCCATTTTGTTTCATTAACAGAAGGCACTAAAGCACGTATTCTGGATACCCGGAAAACAACTCCCAACTTCCGGGCTATTGAGAAGATGGCTGTGAAAATTGGAGGAGGTGAAAATCATAGGATGGGCCTGTATGACATGATCATGATCAAAGATAATCATGTTGATTTTGCAGGTGGTATATCCAATGCTCTGGATCGGGTCCATGAATATCTTTCGGGTAATGGACTGGACTTGAAGGTAGAGATTGAAGTACGTAATATGGATGAACTCAGGGAAGTAATTGCCGATGGCATGATAAACCGTATATTGCTTGATAACTTCCCGGTTGAAAAACTGGGAGAAGCAGTTCGCTTGGTAAACGGATGCTTTGAAACGGAAGCAAGCGGGGGTATTACCGAAAATAATATACGCCATATAGCATTTACAGGCGTTGATTTCATTTCTGTGGGTACACTTACGCATCATGTAAAAAGTCTTGATATGAGCCTTAAAGCATCATTTTAGCAAAAGGGCTTGTTTTAAATCAATAATTAATAAAAGGTTTTATCTTTTACAGGTATTATGTTCACGGTTGAAGTAATTATTGTACTTATAGTCTTGTTACTGGCCATTGTGCTGTTTGCCACAGAAATTTTTTCTGTAGATGTGGTGGCACTTATCATCATGGCTACATTGATTGTAAGTGGAGTAGTAACGCCTGCTGAAGGGGTATCGGGGTTTAGTAATTCTGCTACAATAACGGTTGCTGCAATGTTTATTCTCAGTGCAGCTTTATTTAAATCCGGTGCTGTAGTGGGACTGGGAAATCATTTGGCCTTGCTTTTTCAGAAAAATTTCTGGCTTGCTATTATAGCTACCATGATTACAGTTGGATTGGTTTCAGCATTTATTAATAACACTCCGGTTGTAGCCATTTTTATTCCTATTTTGGCTGGAGCAGCTGTTAAGTCGGGGTGTAACCTGGGTAAAATGCTCATGCCATTGTCTTTTGCATCCATGTTCGGTGGTTTATGCACCCTTATAGGAACATCAACCAATATTCTGGTAAGTGGCATTGCGGTAGAACATGACCTTGAACCCTTTGGTATGTTTGAAATGTCAAAAATGGGGTTGGTGTTTTTTGCAGCCGGTATTATCTATATGCTTCTTATAGGCATAAGGATAATACCCAAAAGAGGAAACAACAAAGGGCTGGTTCAGAAATTCGGAATGGGTGAATATCTTACCGAAATTGTACTCGAAGCATCTGCTCCCTCAGTGGGTAAAAAGATCAAAAACTCACCCCTGGTGAAAAATCTTGATATTGATATTCTTGAGGTGAACCGTCAGGGTCAGAAGTATTTCATGCCCAGCGGTGAGCTGGAATTAGTGAAGGGTGATATTTTAAAGGTAAGATGCGATCTTGAGAAAATAAAGACATTAAAAGAAAGGGAAGGAATAAAACTAAAATCAGATGCGAAGTTTCGGGATAAGGATATGGAAACCGAAGGCCTTACATTGGTAGAAGCTGTAATTGCACCAAATAGTCAGTTCGAAGGCAGAACAGTAAAAGAGGTAGCCTTTCGGCAAAGATATGGTGCAACGGTACTGGCTATAAGGCACAGGGGAGAAATAATGCGTGAAAAGGTAGCAACTACTGTACTCAGATCAGGAGATACTCTGCTTATAGAAGCGCAAAAAGATAAACTTGATTTTCTTAGGCAGCTTCAGTTGCAGGGTAGGAATACTTTTCTTATTGTATCTGAAGTAGGATTTCCTGACTTCAGAAAAGATAAAATATTTTATGTAACAGGAGCCATTGTTTCAATAATATTACTGGCTGCACTGAATATACTGCCCATCATGGTGGCAGCCTTGTTAGGTTGTATATTCCTAATTATTACAGGGTGTATTACCATGGAAGAAGCATATCGTGCCATTGACTGGAAGGTGATATTTCTGCTTGCCGGTGCGATGAGTCTTGGAATTGCCATGGATGAAAGCGGAGCTGCTGTATTATTGTCGGGTTTATTGATTGATGGTGCAGGAACCTGGGGACCCACTGCAGTAGTGTCAATTTTGTATTTGATTACGGTTATTCTCACCAGCGTAATGAGCAATAATGCAAGTGCTGTGTTGCTTGCACCTATAGCTATTGCAGGGTCCGTTGCAATGGGTGTGGATGCACGTCCCTTCCTTATGGCAATTACGTTTGCTGCGTCATCCAGTTTTATGACGCCTATCGGATATCAAACAAATACAATGATTTATGGTGCAGGGGGATATAAATTTATCGATTTTGTTAAAGTTGGAGGTCCGCTGAACCTGATTTTCTGGATTATAGCTACTTTTATGATACCTTACTTTTTCCCGTTTTAATCATTTGAATATGGAAACGATTAAGCATGTATACCAGTCAGTCAGGGATTTTCTGCAATATCCGGTTTTTCCGCTGGGCGAAACTGATGTAACCCTGGCATCGTTGCTTTATGTTATTATTTCTGTTTTTCTGCTTTTCTATCTCTCGGCAAAATTCAAAAACCTTATTCAAAACAAAATTCTTGTAAGATATAATGTTGACGTCGGCGTAAGACAAGCCATTAGTACTATTATCCGATATGTTATTGTTGTTATTGGATTGATTGTGATAGTACAAAGTGCAGGTATTGATTTGAGTTTCCTTACAGTACTGGCCGGTGCTTTGGGTGTAGGTATCGGTTTTGGCCTGCAAAATGTTACCAATAATTTTGTCAGTGGTTTGGTCATCCTGTTTGAAAGACCTGTTAAGGTAGGAGATCGTATTGAACTTACAAATAATGCTGGTGAAACCATTAATGGAGATGTAATTAATATTTCAGCACGATCATCAACTATTCTTACCAACGATAACATTGCCATAATCGTCCCCAATTCCAACCTTATATCCAATTCAGTGATCAACTGGAGCTACAATGATCGAAAGGTAAGGTTTAACTTTCCGGTAGGTGTGCATTATAAAGAGAATCCTGAGTTGATCAAAAAGTTGCTTCTGAAGGTAGCAGAAGAAAATGAAGGTGTTCTTAAATCTCCTCCACCTGATGTGCTATTCGACGAATTTGGTGACAGCTCTCTCGATTTTATTCTTCGTGTATGGACATCAAGATATATTCAAAGGCCGGGAGTGCTGAAAAGTCAGCTATATTATTCTATTCACCGGAGATTCAAAGAAAATGATATAGAAGTCCCTTACCCCCAGCGAGATATCCACCTGCGCAGTGGGTTTGAATCTTTTCAAAATAAAAAAATTGAAGATTGATTTACAAAAACATGGTAATATAAAAGGCATATTTCGTTTCAGTATTTTTAGTAATTTGGCCGCTTCATTGGGTTCAATTAATATGTAAAAGCTATGGAAGCAAAGAGTTTACCTCATTTGTTGGAAATAAGTACGGAAAAATTTGGAGATAATACTTTTCTATGGGAAAAGAAAGATACAAAGTACAGAGGCTTTACTTATGAGCAAACCCTTGAAAGGGTAAAAAAGTATGCTGCAGGCTTACAGAGTATTGGATTGGTAAAGGGCGACAGGGTTGCTCTTATTTCTGAGGGGAGAAACGACTGGGTAATAAGTGAACTGGCAGTGTTATTCTGTGGTGCTATTTCGGTTCCCCTTTCTGTGAAAATTGAAGAAGATACAGATCTTATTTTCCGCTTAAAACATTCCGGTTGCAAAGGGTTGATTATTTCAGGCAATCACCAGCATAAAGCTTTTCGCATTGGCGATAAACTTCCTGAACTTGAATTTATAATTCTGCTTGATGGAAAAGGTTATTCTAACGGAAAAGAAATACCCGACTGGCAAAAGCTGAAGTTCCCGCTGAAAAATATAATTGATCTTGACCATTTGCTTGAGAAGGGTGAAAAATTTCTTCAGCAAAACCCTGAAAAGCTTGACAATATCAGCCAAAACCTGCAACCCGATGATTATGCCAATATTTGCTACACATCAGGTACAACGGCTGATCCCAAAGGTATAATACTTACACACAAAAATTATCTCCATAATATGTTGCAGGCTACTTCTATCTTTGATGTGCCTGAATATTACACATCGCTTCATATTCTTCCCTGGGATCATTCTTTTGCCCATACCGTGGGAATTTATACCATGATGTTTAATGGAGCGAGTTTTGCATCAGTAAAAGTTGGAAAAACACTCAATGAAACTTTACGCAATGTTCCTGTGAATATTAAGGAGGTCAGGCCATATTTCCTTTTGAGTGTTCCTGCTTTGGCCAAAAATTTCAGAAACAATATTGAAAGGGGCGTTCGCGAAAAAGGCAAAATAGCGGAGTGGCTGTTTAACTCAGGTTTAAAACTGGGTTATGCATATAATCAGTTGGGTATTAACAAAGGAAAGGGTTTAAGAATCTTTATTAAACCTCTTTATAAACTCTTTAATAAGATTCTGTTTTCTAAAATACAGGATAATTTTGGCGGAAGACTGAAATTCTTTGTTGGAGGCGGAGCTTTACTGGATATTGAACTGCAACGATTCTTTTATGCCGTTGGCATACCCATGTATCAGGGTTATGGCTTAACAGAAGCAGCTCCGGTTATTTCATCCAATACACCTGATAACCATAAGCTGGGTTCTTCCGGTAAAGTGGTACCTTTTATGGAACTCAGGATTATTGATGAAGAAGGGAAAGAAGTGCAGGTGGGTCAAAAGGGTGAAATAATTGTTAAAGGCGATAATGTAATGGCTGGTTACTGGAACAATGAAAAAGCCACTGCAGAAACTATTCGGGATGGATGGCTCTATACAGGCGACCTGGGTTATCTTGATACAGATGGTTATTTGTACGTTCTGGGAAGAAGTAAGAGTTTGCTTATAGGCAGTGATGGTGAAAAATACAGCCCGGAAGGAATCGAAGAAGCCATAATTGAAAAATCTGCTTTCATTGATCAGGTTATGCTTTATAATAATCAAAGTTCATATACAAGTGCTTTGATTTATGCTAATAAACCGGCTTTATCAGGCTGGGCTGAGAAAAATCATTTTGACCCGCTGACCGAAGACGGACAGAAGGCATTGCTTTTAAAAATACAATCAGAGATCGACCGGTTTTTACCCGGTGGTGATCTTGATAAGTTGTTTCCTGCAAGATGGTTACCGGCAGCAAGTTTTATCCTTGATGAAGCTTTTTCTGAGCAAAACAGGATGATAAACAGCACCATGAAAATGGTAAGACCTGCAATTACTGAAATATACAGAAACAAGATTGATTTTCTCTACACTCCTGAAGCTAAGGATATTTGTAATCAAGAAAATATGAAAAGCATTGAGCGATTGTTTTCAAAGAAATAAAATTTACGAATTTGCTCTCATTGCGGCATCATAACAGGATGGAAAATAGTACTTTACAGGATAG
>CAYXIT010000075.1:13354-16820 GCA_964465275.1 uncultured Bacteroidales bacterium
AAGCGCGATCAGGATAGTTTTTCCCGCATTTCTATTAATGATTATACCTATGATCTGCCACCAGGCCGGATAGCTGATTATCCGCTTGAGAAGCGGGATGAATCATCATTGCTTTTTTATAAAAACGGAGAAACTGAAAAGAAAGTTTTTCGCGATATCTCAAAGTATCTGCCATCAAACGGCCTGATAGTATTCAATAATACAAGGGTTGTTCAGGCACGTTTGCTTTTTGAAAAAGATACCGGGGCGCGCATCGAGATCTTTTGCCTTGAGCCCGCAGGTGAAATTAAAGATATTCAACTTGCTTTTCAGCAGAAAAAGCAATCATCATGGTTTTGCCTGGTGGGAAATGCAAAAAAATGGAAAAAGGATGCCCTTTTTTTCATGACACAGAATGGCATAATGCTCCGTGCTAATAAAGGGAGCAGTTTAAAAGACGGATTTATTGTGCATTTTGAATGGGATGATGAATCACTTTCATTTGCCGATATTCTTGAAGAAGCCGGTAAAACTCCTTTACCCCCGTACATAAAACGTGCTGCTGAAGAAGATGATAAGAAGAGGTATCAAACAATATTTGCAAAGCATTCAGGCTCAGTTGCAGCACCCACAGCCGGGCTTCATTTTACTGATCCTGTAATAAATGATCTCAAAAAGAAAGGCATAGAAACAACTTACCTTACCCTTCATGTGGGTGCAGGTACATTCAAACCTGTGTCGTCTGAAAATATGAAGGATCATGAAATGCACAATGAACAGATTGTTGTAAACCGCCAATCATTGACTCTTTTGCGAAAACATTGTAACGATAGCGTAATAAGCGTGGGAACAACATCTTTACGCACTCTGGAAAGTATTTACTGGCTGGGAGTGAAACTTGAAAAGGGATATGAGTACAGAGATGAAGGATTTTCAATCGAGCAGTGGGAACCCTATGATCATTCTCAGCAGAAAACCATATCTGTCTGTAGGGCAATTGATTGGGTTATAAAAGACATGGATAAAAAAGGGATTGATCAGATCCATGGTGAAACATCTCTGATCATTTTACCGGGGTACGATGTAAAAATGGCAAATATTCTGGTTACCAATTTCCATCAACCAAGAAGTACGTTGCTTTTGCTTGTGGCAGCATTTGTGGGTAACGACTGGAAAAAGATATATAACTTTGCCCTTGAGAATGATTTTCGTTTTCTCAGCTATGGTGACAGCTGTCTGCTTTTTAAAACTTAAAACTAAATACTAAAAACTTATCAACTCTAAACATCTGAACCCCTAAACTTCTCAATCTTAACCTTAACATCAACCTTCCCCCATGCCCACAAACCCAGACATCTTTGGTCTTGCATTTCACGATTTTCTCGATGGTAAAAAAGACGAGGAAATTCTTGTAAAGATTGATCTTTTTGATGACGAAAAACTTCCTGTAAGTTATTTTTTTCGTTCCTATGATCAAATGCCGGAATGGGAGAAGGTGGTGCTTGATGAATGTGTTGGGAAAGTACTTGATGTGGGCGCAGGTGCAGGAAGTCATGCACTCTGGTTGCAGGAACAGAAATTGGATGTTACAGCAATTGATGTTTCACCCGGTGCCGTTCAATGTATGCTTTCACTAGGGGTGAAAAATGCATTTGTAGCAGATTTCTTTACACTTAAGAATAAAAGATTCGATACCATTCTTTTTCTTATGAATGGGGCAGGAATGGCACAAAAGATACACCGGCTTCAGGAAATGCTTGAAAAGGCTGCATCATTGCTTACTCCTGATGGATCTATTTATATTGAAAGCACTGATCTGCTTTATATGTACGAGGATGAAGATGGCTCTGCTTTAATCAACCTTGCCGAAGATTACTACGGAGAGGTGATATACCAGCTTGAATACAAAAACCTAAAGGGAGAAACTTTCCCATGGTTATTTGTTGACTATGAAAATCTTAGTTACATCGCAGAGCTGGCTGATCTGGAGTGCGAAATGTTTTACAGAGGCGAACTTTACAATTATATTGCCAGGGTAACAAAAAAGAAATCTGCCGAATGACAATACTCCATTTTTGTATATGTATTTGAATAAAAACCCATTTCAAATTGAGCTTACAAAAACATCTGATGGTTCTCACACATTGAAGCTCCTGGGTGTCGACGAGCAGTATCATTCATTTAATGGAGCAATGCAGGAATCGGAACATGTTTTTATTCAGGCAGGATTCAATTCAGTAATTGAAAATAAAAACTCTGTAAATATACTTGAAGTTGGTTTGGGTACAGGCTTAAATGCTTTACTTACACTTAAAGAGTCAACTGAACTGCAAAAACA
The DNA here is from genome assembly GCA_964465275.1 of uncultured Bacteroidales bacterium. Taxonomy (GTDB): domain Bacteria; phylum Bacteroidota; class Bacteroidia; order Bacteroidales; family UBA7960; genus SKVR01. Next base: position 15,672 of record CAYXIT010000075.1, read on the forward strand.
GGTGTATTATGATGCCATTGAAGCTTATCCTCTTAAAAAGGAGTGGCTTGATCGCCTTAACTATCCTTCTCTTCTCAAAGATGACTGGTATAAGGAAGGATTCAAACTCATTCATCAGGCAACTGATGACACATTTTTAACCATCAGGGAAGTTTTTCGGATTCGATGCTTAAAAAAGAAAATTCAGGATGTTGAACTGATGAAAGAAAAATATGACCTTGTTTACTTTGATGCTTTTGGCCCTGACACACAACCAGAGATGTGGACAGTGGAAGTATTTGATAAAATTGAAAAAGCAATGAGATCCGGGGCTGTTTTGGTTACATACAGTGCGAAGGGAGCGGTTAGAAGGGCAATGAAAGAAGCCGGATTTGATGTAAAAAAAATCCCCGGTCCGCCGGGTAAAAGAGAAATGACGAGGGCTGTGAAAATATAAATTATGGAAATCAAAAAATTCAATATCAGGGTATACGGTATAGTGGTTCATAAGCAAAATATATTGCTTACTGATGAATTCCGGTTGGGTATGCGAATGACCAAATTCCCGGGCGGAGGGTTGGAATTTGGTGAAGGAACCGCTGATTGCCTTGAAAGAGAATTCAGAGAGGAGATCGGGCAAAATATCGAAATCAAAGAACATATTTATACCACTGATTATTTCCAGCCCACCCGATTACTGGAAGAACCCCAGCAGCTTATCAGTATCTACTACCGGGTTGAGTTAAGGGATTACCAGCGTGTTCCGGTTTCAAAGAAAGCTTTTGATTTCAGGGAGATAAAAGATGGTGCCCAGTCTTTTCGCTGGATGCCCCTGGCTGATCTCAGGAAGGAATCTCTTACTTTTCCCATTGATCAAAAAGTTGTTGATATTTTAAAAGAAAAATATTTTGATAAAAAAATACGACTTTGATCACTGAAAATCAATTGTTTATAAAAACAAAAAGGGTAGCTGAAAAATCAACTACCCTTTTGTTTTGAGCGGAAGACGGGACTCGAACCCGCCACCTACAGCTTGGAAGGCTGTCGCTCTACCGGATGAGCTACTTCCGCTGGTGATTGAAAGAGTGGGGGGGGAAGGATTCGAACCTCCGAAGGCGAAAGCCAACAGATTTACAGTCTGCCCCATTTGACCGCTCTGGAACCCCCCCG
>CAYXIT010000076.1:0-11564 GCA_964465275.1 uncultured Bacteroidales bacterium
TGTCATTATCACTTACCGGGTCGCCGCCGGGATCTTCCCCTGCCGCGGTGGCGGTATTGGTGACACTGCCGCCGTCCAGGTCGGCCTGGGTGATGGTGTAGGTCTCGTTGTAGGTCTGGTCGGCGCCGGGGGCCAGGGATGCTATGGTAGTATTCAAACCTGTGAGCGGGTCGGTGACAACAATATTGCTTACGGTGACATTACCGGTATTTTCCACCACGATGGTATAGGTTATAATATCACCCACTGCATTGTATTCTGTGAGTAAAGGATTTCCGTTAATGTCGGTAAGGGTTTTCTCAATATTAACAGATGGGTTAGGTATAGCCAAACCAAATAAATTATCGCAACTGGTTTCATCAGTTCCGGTGAAACTGATTTGATAATACAAGGGTAAAGATGTTTGGGTAAGACCACCAGCAATTGGAGTACCAAGCTGTAAAATATAATCTGCAGGTTGGGGAATGTTAAAAGAGATATCTACATTGTCAATATTAGCTCCTCTGTTATTAGCTCCTGCTAATTGTCTGAAGCGAATAGTAGTGTTGTCAGAAATAAAGGGTGTTATATCCTGACTGAATGAAAGAGGAGTTTTGGTAGTTATTGTGAATAAGGTTATGAAATCTCCTGTTGCTATGTTAAAAATTTGTACTTCTACAGATGGAGAACTTCCTCCGGGTGCTAACCCTTCATAATCAAATGAAAGAACTGCAGCAGATGCTCCTGTTAAGTCAGCTGATCTTGCTGCCTGACTTGGATTTCCCCTGATCTGCATTTCGTTATTGGTGAATGCTACATTTCCTGAAGTAACCCATGAGCCACTCCAGTTAACACTCCCGTTATTCCCGGAATCATTATTGCCAGAGAACTCATCCCTGACATTTTCAGCAGAAACAGGAGGAGAAATTGTAATTTGAAATTCTCCGTCAGCATTTGTAAGATTGCTTTCAATCAAAGGCTCGCCCACATCTAATACACCGTTTCCATTTAAATCCTCATATAATTCAACTTCAATATTTTCAATACCAGGTTCGCCGGCATTGAGGTTACCATTTCCGTTGAGATCATCGTAAACCAGACCGAAAATGCTGTTAAACCCTATATTAACAAAGCAGTCCAAACAAAAGGTTTCTGAAACAGATACAGAAATATTTGCGATATTAGATTCAATTCCAAAAGCATCAAGAACAGTATATTGAATTGTGCTTGCCCCGTCAAAACCAGCCTCAGGGGTAAATGTAATCACTTGTAAAACAGGATCATACAAGAAACTTCCTTCTCCAGGAACTGTAACTGTAGTTTGCTGACCGGGAGAAGCAGGGTCCAGGTCAATTGAATTAAGGTTAACAAAATTATCAGAAGGTCCATAAACAGTAATATTATCATCAATATTAGTGATTTGCACCGGGGTATCGGTGCAGGTTCCTTTGTTGATGTCTTCTGCTAAAGGTGGTTCTATCCCATCGATATCAAAAGCAGTTACCACAAGGTTTCTTATTTCATGAAAATTATTTAACCCTCCAGTACCTGCAGAAAAACCCAGCCTGAACGCATCGGGAGCTGCAGTTGCATATTCAAAGTCTTGTAAGATTTGATTTGTTGTCGTGGGTGTTCCACCTGTTATAATTGCCATATCGATGAAAAAACCTTCCGGAGCACGTGGTTTTAAAGTAATTTCTACTTTTCTGTATCTTGAGTCGGCAGGATCGGTGGTTCGTGTGCTTCCTGATACGTCAATATTAAAATTAAAAGGAGCCTGCGAGACCTGCACGTGTGTTAGGTAAGGATAGTTATCAGGTGTGGTTGCACTACCGTTTCCTGCCCCTCTCAGGGTAACACTTTGCTGTACCCTGCCAGGACCACCCTGTCTGCCTTCGGTTGGGCTTGAAAAATTACCGTATTCATCAAGTCCTATTCCCAGGTATGCCAGGCTAACACCTGGAATACCACCACTGCGCTGTGCATAACCTAATGAACCTCCAAAACCACCAATTTGAAAAGGATCGGCTGTGGCATCAAAAAGAAAGAATACAATGCCGTCAGCACCGCTTCCTCCATATGTAAAATACTCAAATTCAATATTTAAACCGGCGCTGGGAAGGGCAATACCATCACTATATACAAAACCAGTCTGGTTTCCGCTATTGTCGGTAAGTCGAAGTACACCCTGGCCTTCGGGATCGATACCGGGGGCAGTTAAAAATGCTGGATTGGGATTTCCTCCAAATACAAATCCCGGGGCAGTAGATGTAGTAAAACTCTGTTCAAAAGGTAGTTGTGCCTGTGATATTTTCTGAGATAAGAAAATAATCAATAAACCTGCAAGTATGTATAGATGTCTTATTGTAAGAAAAAATGAAACCTGTGTCATACCCCCTTAATAAACCTTGTATAGTTCTTTTTCACCCTTATAAATTTCCTAAATATGCATTTCGTTTATATGGGTGGTAATTGTTTTTTGATAACAATTAAAAAGATTATTATTTCTCTCCTGCTAAAAATTACAGGAATTGTATGCTAAACCTGCAAATCCGGATATTCTGCTTTTCAAAAAGACGATACATCCAGATATATTATTATGTTTTATTGGTTTCTGTTCAATTCATTGCGTGTTTTTTTCTTTAAAAGATAAAAAAAACTTCTTTTACTCGCGTAAAAATACACGTTAAGTGAATAAAATCAGGGTTTTGTTGATAAGTATTAATAACTTTTTTTAAGATGAATCATCAAAAAATATCATCGAATCTTATTGCTGAAAGCTTGATTTGGAAAGTTTTTTCAGAATTTTGTAACCAGTTAATATAGCAATTTATTCAAAGCGCTGAATATTAATGCTTTGAAAAAATTTTTAAAATAAATATTTTTGGTTTAAGATGAATTATTGAGAAGATATGATGGGCAAAGGAAATCTTGAATAAGGAAAATATCTAATACCTTATTTCTCCCCAATTTACATTTGAGTCGTAAAACAATTCCGAACCCTTTAATATCAATGGAGAATTGATATTATTACTAAATACCTGCCCGGTGCCTAATCCCTGAACCATTCTGGGCTTAAGTGTATATACCCATTGCGCTATGGCATTCAGACCCACATTGCTTTCAAGGGCTGAAGTTGCCCACCAGTCTATGTTTCTTGATCCTGCAAGATCAATCCATTCACTACTTTTCCGGAAACCGCCGACAAGGCTGTGTTTCAGAATAATAAACTGAGGTTTTATTATATCCAGCAATTTTTCTTTAATGGATGGATCATTGATTCCAATTAGTTCTTCATCAAGAGCAACAGGCAGGGGAGAGTTGTTGCTGATTTCGGCCATAGCTTCCCATTGACCGGCTTTGATAGGTTGTTCTATGGAGTGTATATAAAATTCTGAAAGCTGTTTTAGCTTTTCCGGAGCATCTTTTAATGAAAAAGCGCCATTGGCGTCGAGCCGGATTTCCAGTTCTGATGGCTGAAATTCTTTACGAATATTTTTTAGCAGTGATATTTCTACATTAAAATCCAAAGCCCCGACTTTTAGTTTCAAGACCCTGAAACCCTGATTGAGCTTTTCAGTGATCCGTAATTGCATTTCCTGCTTATTTCCCATCCAGATAAGGCCATTGATGGGAATGCCTTTTTCTCCACGTGTAAATGCCGAAGGAAAAAGTATTCCCTGCGATTCATGCTGAAGGTCAAGCAACGCCGTTTCCAGTCCGAACCGGATAGACGGAAATTCTTCAAGGTCGTCAAGCGAGGGAACTACACCTGAGTTGATTTTATCTGCGATTTCAGATAATTTTTGCTCATATCCATCTTGATATTCCGGACTTAATCCGGGAATAACAGAGCATTCTCCAACTCCCGAGTAGCCATTTTGTTCCAGAATAAAGAACCAGGAAGGTTTGTTATACAAAGTACCACGGGAAGTTTGTCCGGGTGTGATAAACTGCAGATCTGTTCTTGAAACTCTGGCTTTGATCATTTTGAACGCTTTTTAAATATGGAACGCTGATGACGCTGATTTTTTATGATTTTTTAAAAAAATACTTTAACCAGAAGAAAAAATAATCAGTTTTAGATAAAAGATTCTAAATGATCATTCCGATACCAAATGTAATTGCGAATACAAGTGTTGCCAGGGCCAGTCTTTTAAGTTCAGGATATAATTCGATAGGATCATTATAACGGAAAACAGCTATTGCATTTCGGAAAAAAAGCGGAAAAGCGAGTATGAACAGAAACTGATAGGCTGAATGATAATTGAAAATTACGTAAAGCGGACCAAGTATTGCTGATATAACAATCAATCCTAAATGGTAATACCTGGCACGCTGATTTCCCAGCCAAACCACAAGGGTTCTTTTATGGGCTTTTTTATCACTTTCATAATCGCGCAGGTTGTTCAAATTAAGCACTCCGGCACTCAATAAACCTATAGCGGTGGCAGGTAATGCATGCCAGGGATTAAAAGTTCCGGTATGTAAATAGTGTGTTCCAAGCACACCAATCAATCCGAAAAACAAAAAAACCGAGATATCACCCAGTCCCCTGTATCCGTATGGATTTTTCCCCACAGTATACTTAATTGCGGCTGTTATTGCGGCAATTCCCAGAACCAGAAACATCAGGATTATTTCTGCATCTTTTCCCCTGGCACCAAACCAGATTAAAAGCAACCCGGAAATCAATGCCAGTATAATGTTTATTATGATACCTTTTTTCATTTCAGACGGACTGATAAGTCCGCTTTGAACCAGTCTGCGGGGACCAATCCGTTCTTCATTGTCGGCACCGCTTGCAAAATCGCCGTAATCATTGGCAAGGTTTGACAAAATCTGAAGCAGTAAGGTTGTAATTGTAGCAAGAAAAAAAATGCTCCACTGAAAGCTACCTTCTGACCAAGCCAGAAAACTTCCCATGAGCGGGCTTGAAACCGCCAGGGGTAAAGTTTTCAGCCTTGCGGCTTCTATCCATGCCTTGGTCTTATTCATTTTTTTTCTTCAAAGCTTTGTGATATCGTGTAAAATTGATATCATATTCTAATCATAAAAATCTGCGTCACTTGTGCTGAGCTTGTCGAAGTATCAGCGTTCTGCATTCAAATTTACGGGAATCTTGGATACTTCTTGAAATCCGGATCTCTTTTTTCAAGGAATGCATTCTTGCCCTCCTGGGCTTCTTCTGTAAGATAATAAAGCAAGGTTGCATTACCTGCCAGTTCCTGGATGCCTGCCTGCCCATCGAGTTCAGCATTTAATCCCATTTTGATCATGCGCAAAGCAAGCGGACTGCGTTTCATCATTTTTTTACACCATTCCACGGTAGTATCTTCGAGTTGATCGAAAGGCACAACTTTGTTTACCATTCCCATTTCCCGGGCTTCTTCGGCAGAATACTGATCGCAAAGGAACCATATCTCCCTGGCTTTTTTCTGGCCAACATGTCTTGCAAGATAGGATGAGCCAAAACCAGCATCAAAGCTTCCTACTTTTGGACCGGTTTGCCCGAAAATGGCATTATCAGAAGCTATGGTAATATCGCATACCACATGGAGAACGTGTCCGCCTCCGATCGCATAGCCGTTTACCATAGCAATTACAGGTTTGGGAAGCGAGCGGATCTGCCTCTGCAAATCCAGTACGTTAAGCCTTGGAACTCCATCTTTACCTACATACCCACCAATGCTTTTTACATTCTGATCACCACCGCTGCAGAAGGCCTTGTCACCTTCACCGGTTATGATAACAGTAAAAATATCATCATTTTCGCGACAATGTACCATGGCATCTTTCATCTCCTGAATCGTATCAGGTGTGAATGCATTGTAATAGCGTGGTCTGTTGATGGTAATTTTTGCAATACCTTCAAAAAATTCAAATTTTATTTCACTGTATTCTTTCAGTGTTTTCCAGTTACGTTTCGTGTTCATTTTATTTTACTGATATATTGAAAATATTGTTTGAATGTTTTTGCTGAAATATCTCCCGATGTTTGTATGTGAAGAACAACCGAACGCCGGTTTGGTTTGAAAATGTCAGGTAAAAAGTTTTCAAGCTCTTCGCTGTTCTTTGCTAACATATACCCGACATCGAAGGCTCTGCAAAGTTCTTTTATGTTGACTTTATAGGGAGTTTCAATGAAAGGTCGTATTTTCTCAACCTCCGGTCCGGTTTCAATAAGCTTGAAAATATTACCTCCTCCATTGTCTATTATTATGATACGAAGGTTTGCGGGCAAATTATTATTCCATAAACCATTGCTGTCATAAATAAAAGCCAGGTCACCCAACAGCAAAATATTCAGTTTCTCAGAAATCATAGCGGCTCCGGCTGCTGTTGAAACACTACCGTCAATACCTGATGTACCCCGATTTGAAAAATAATTTATGTCTGGTCTGACGGGAAACAGCTGCGAATATCTTACAGGAGTGCTATTGGCAAGGTGCAGGTTGCTTTCAGGTGGTAATTGGCTAAATATTAGCTCATAAGCCACGAGATCGGAGAATACTGCCTGCGAAAGAAAATTATTATGATTTTTAACGGTTTGTTCGCTAATTTGCTTTGCATACCTGCTATACTCTTTGTTTACCGGCCCTGAGCCTTCAATGATTTTGAAAAAGTATTCAGGTTTAACTCTTATGTTTTGATTCAAAGACTGATAGGTGTCAACAAACATTTCATTTTCATCCACGTGCCAGTGTTCTTTGGGTGAGAATTCACGCAGGTATTTTTTCAGTCTTTTTGATAAGACAGCTCCGCCTGTGGTTACAAGTAAATCGGGTTGGATATTTACCTGCATTTTATTATCAAGAGCTGCAATGAATCTTTCCGGTGAATAAATGAAGCTTTGACTGCTAATGTTAGTTAAGTTTTCGGCAACAACAACTGCCTCATTATTTTCAGCAATCTTTGCCAATGAGTTTTGCAGATCAGGATTTGTTTTTGAAGAAAAACCGCAAATAATGAGTCTTTTAGAATGAGACTTCCAACTTTGTTTTATATCTCGCCATTGGTCTTTTGTTAAATGAGAGAATCCGGTTTGAACTGAAATTACAGCTTGAACCTGTGTAACCTCCGGGAGCGGCTCATACAATGGTTCACGAAGGGGAACATTAATATGAACAGGCCCCCTGCTGCCGGTCATGCTGATGCCAATTGCTTCGTTAAAAATTCTTCTGAAGTACCACAGATCTTCTTTTTTTTCAGTTTCTACGGGCGTAATAAAACTTTTTTTCACCACATTTGGTGAAAAATTATTCTGTCTGATGGTTTGCCCATCGTTTTGGTCAATCCATTCGGGTGGCCGGTCAGCCGATATCACAAGCAAAGGGATTTTCAGATAAAAAGCTTCGGTGAGGGCAGGTGTATAATTAGCCAGTGCGGTACCGGAAGTACAAATAAGAACTACCGGTTTTTTCAGTTGCTGAGCCATACCCATGGCATAATAACCGGCGCTTCTTTCATCAGTTATACTAATACATTTGATTCGGGGATGAGAAGTAAAAGATAAAATAAGCGGTGCATTTCGTGAGCCTGGTGAGATAACGGCATGGCTGATTCCGTGTGCTTCGCAAATATATGGTATTTCACTTACTCCCTGTCGTTTTGAAAACATGATCATTCCCCGTTTAATGATTGCACTATGTTTTGCAATGTATTTTTCTTGTTTTGTGTTTCTTCCCATTCACCGGAAGGGTCAGAACCGGAAGTAATCCCTGCCCCCAGATAGTAGTAAAACTGATTATTATCAACTTTCATGCTTCTGAGATTTACAAAAAGATAGCTGTTGTTTTCAAAATTTACCGGACCCAAAAAACCGGTATAATATTCACGTTTATGTTTTTCAATTCGCTTGATTATATCCAGTGCCATATCTTTTGGCAGGCCACAAACTGATGGTGTAGGGTGCAGCATTTTTATGAATTGAAACGGATCTTCGTCCAATAGCTTTTTTTCAAAACTAAAACTGGTTTTTAAGTGCTCTACGTTACCTGCCCGTTGTGATACCGGTCCTTTTCTGGTGAATTCTTCTACGCCTGATTTTTTTAAAACGTTATCAATGTATTCAGTAACTATTTCCTGCTCACGTAATTCTTTTTCTCCCCAAGGTTTGTTGGTTGTTCCAGGGTTGAAGATACGGGTACCCGCCAGAGAAACAGTTGTAATCTCCTGGTCCTTCATGATCACAAGTGGCTCCGGACTGGCCCCAAACCACAAGCCCGCATCAGCAATATAAATCATAAAAACGAATGCTTCAGGATAGGCTTTTCTGAGTTCTTCGAAAAACTCTGTCGGATTAAAATTTTTGGGTTTGTTTTCAGCACTGATACGTGATAATACCACTTTATCAAGAGAACTCTCACCAATCATTTTTCGCAATTCATCAACCTGGCTCATATATTCTTCCACCTGAACGGCATTTGGTTTGATTGCAGATCCTTGATGATGCCTGGTTTTGTTGCGTGAATTCTCTGAAAGTATCGAAAAAATCTGAAAATCAATATCATCAAATTTATCACCTCTTAAAATAAGATCAGGTTGAATAAATCTAATCGGGCTTTCAGAATTGAAATCGAATGGAGCAAAGACAAATCCTGACTTTCCTTTCAGGGACAGAATATCTGAAATGACAGCCGGCTGAGACTTCCATTGCACAAGTGTAACTATTTCTTTATGATCCGGTAAGTGATAAGATGCAAAGGCAATCTGGTTATCCAGGGCAAAATGATGGATTTTCTGCAGTATTTTCGTTTCAGTTGTTATGGTCTCCATCTGGTTTAACTTTTTTCAACGAGCATATTTGTTAACCTGCAAACTGATATTTTTCTTCCATCTTTGGCAGTTATTATGATATCCCAGACATGGGTACGACTTCCTTTATGCAAAATACTGGCATGAGCGTATACATAATCATCTGATATAGAACCTACATGATTTGCATTCATTTGCATGCCCACAACATTGTATTTACTTTTATCCACCATAGAATATGATCCCGCACTTCCAAGTGTTTCTGCAAGGGCCAGGCTTGCTCCGCCATGAAGTATTCCCATAGGCTGAATTGTTCGTTTGTCAACCGGCATGCGGGCTTTCAGATAACCTTCACCGGCATCTGTAAATTCAATTCCAAGATGATCTACCAGTGAGTTTTTGCAAAAATCATTTAATTCCTCTGTTAATGTCATATGGTGAATTTTTCTATAGACAAAAATACAATTTTTACTACTGTGCTATCGCAAACAAATACGGTTTAATAACTAATTCCGTAAAATATATTTGATTAGTCAAATAAGTCAGATTGTTTTCTCATGAGAAACAGCCGAAAACGTAAAATGTTTCTTATAAGGCGTTCAGCTGGTAATTTAAATAAAAATCACCCCCTGTGCCTAACCAGGGGGTGATTAAATAGAGAAGTGTCTTTTTCAGAATCTGTTTATGATTCTTTTTCTTCTTCTTTTACTTTATTGGGAAGTTCAAGACCATAGCCGGAAGTTTTATCTTCACGTTTTAAAAGAAATGCAAATACCAACCCGAAAATTCCCAGAAGAGAAAATACAAGCATGGGATTTGTATAATCAAGTGGTTTAATGATTTCAAGTGAATAAGATTCACTGGTTAAACCAAAATAATCACCTGAAGCGTGATCGGGACTCCCCTGTCCCATAATCACTTCGAACTGGCCTGCTTCATCAATATAAAATCTTGTTGATTCTTCCCACACACGTTCAACAATCTGCTCACTTCTTACTTCTCCATCATCATCTTCAAAATCTATTACTGAATAGACTTTTATGGTACCACGGTGGGTTTTTCCAAGCAACTCAGCATCTTTGGCATCAATTACAGAAACAAAAATATTATTCTCATCTGTATTAAAATCACCATTAAAAATTACTTCTTCTGCATCATTTTCCTTTAATACAAGTTCAGCACGGTAACTTTCATATTGTTTTGTTTCTCTTAATTTGGAGAAGTCGACATCAAGAATTACATCAGGGTCTCCAACTTTTATATCAAATTCACCCTGATCATTTGTTGTTGTGCTATGGCTTCCTTTCCATACAATATCACCACCAATTACATCTTCGAAGACCACAGTGGTTACATTTATTTCTTTATTGGTAACAGGCTCATTTTTTCTGTTAATATAGCTTCCGGAATAATTCATGTTTTCATCCTGTATGATTTCGAACCGCTCCTGATTTACAACTGTCCTGTAATTAGGATTAGAAGTATCCACAACCCAGCCAATGAGCATTGGAAAAATAAATAAACCGATGTTTTGAACTGAAAACATAAAACCGTAGGCAGTACCCAGTTTTGGTGTAGGAACAATTTTTGTTACTGCGGGCCACATGGCTGCAGGTACAAGAGAGAATGCAATACCAAGCAGAACGATGGGAATCCTTGGTTCCAGATAAGTAAGTGCGAACATAAGGTGTGCAACAATCAGCAGCGCTGAGCCCAGATACATCAGTGTGGCACTTTTTCCCTTATTATCGGCATACCATCCGAAAAGGGGAGTAAGTAAAATAGTTCCATACATCAGGTATGATGTGACATCGCCCGCCATTTGCCGTGCCATGGAAAACTTGTTCATTAGCAGGTCGGGTGCAAATTTAAGGAAAGGAAATACAGCAGAGTAAAAGGTTACGCAAAGTAAGGTTATGAAAATAACAGAACGATTGGTAACAAGATCCTTAAGGTCTTTAAGTTTAAAATCATCTTCAGGATCTTTAATATCAATCTTTACCTGTCTGTCAACTTTGGTATCGATGAGCATATAAATAATGAAGCCGAGCAATCCTATCCATAAAAGTAATACTCCAAAATAGATTGCAGTTGTCCACTCGGGATGCACCAGACGTGGAGAGAGAGAAAATGCCAGTGCAGCACCTAAACGACCGATCGCCAGATTAAGGCCCAGGGCAAGAGCAATTTCTCTTCCTTTGAACCATTTTACAATAATTTTCGACAATACAACAATACTGGTTTCAGCTCCAAGTCCGAAAAGGAAGAAACCAAAAATCATCAGTTTAAGTTGTGGAGAATATGCAGTAAGAAATGAATTTAGAAAACCATATCCGAAACCACCATTTAAAAAGGTCGATGATGCAGCGTAGGCAGTTAATGCTCCGCCAATACTCATAAGAAAAATGAAGGAGAAGCCAGTTATACGGATACCGATGCGATCCAGAATAATACCACCCAGAATTGCCATGGCCAGAAATACATTGGGAAAGGCATAGGCTGACATAACCATTCCATAATCAGATGCTGAAAAACCGAGGTTAATACGAACCAGATCCTGGATGGGTGATAGCAAATCGTAAAAATAATAGTTGGTGGCCATAATAAAACTGGCCAGAATCAAAACACCCCAGCGTGCTGCAGGAATTTCCGTAAGTAATCTTTTAGCGCTCATTTGTTTTGTTTTGGTTTGAAATTGTTTGATATCTGAATAGAAAGGATGCTGTATCAAAAGCCAGATTTTATTTGGACGCTGAGCTTATCGAAGCGCCCATTCAGCTTTATATTAAATGTCGTTTCGACAAGCTCAACGACCAGACCGTCCTTTT